>CBEWDL010000016.1:0-30119 GCA_965555375.1 uncultured bacterium | reverse complement strand
AATAACGCTTCTGGCGGCTCGGATCGTTTATAGCGATAATGGCCATCCTGATTTCGATTCCTCGGCCGCCAACAGCAGCCCCGTCCCGAATAAAATAGCTGATAACGCCGCCGTAATCGATACCACCGCTCCGACTGAGAATTTCATAGCCGCCGCAGCCGACTCATCCTGGTGGTATCGCAAACTGGAAAATAAAGCCTTTGGTGTGGGTGAGAGGCTGGAATTTTCGGTCAAGTATGGAATGCTGCCTGCCGGAACGGCGATTATGAAAATCCCCGAAATCATCGACTATGAAGGACATCCCAGTTTCAGGATAATCTCCATAGCCAGATCCAACAGTGTGGTTTCCGTCTTCTACAAAGTCCGCGACAGCGTCGAAACCATAGTAGACTACAACGGCATTTTCCCTCGAAAATTTCATAAGCAGCTGAGAGAGGGCGGCTATAAGGCCGATAAAACAACGCTTTTCGATCAGAGGAGACATCTTGCCATTGCCGGTAATGATACCATACCCACTTATGCTTTTGTGCAGGATGCCTTATCCAGCCTGTATTTCATTCGAACCCGCGAATTGACGCCGGGCAGCGAAATTCTAATCGACAACCACACCGATAAGAAAAACTACCCATTGAAAATAATCGTTTACAGAAGGGAGACCGTGGAGGTTCCTGCCGGCAGTTTTGACTGCGTGGTAATAGAGCCAGTCATGCGGGCTGAGGGGATATTCAAGGCCAAGGGACGGATCTGGATCTGGCTGACGGACGATCAATTTAAGATACCGGTTAAGATGAAGACGGAAGTATTCTTCCTGGGGTCTGTCACGGCCCAGCTAAAAAAAATCACTCTCGGAACGGTCGAGGCCGAAGATGGGTAAGTTCAAGAAAATAGACTTATCGAAAGTAAAGACCGTTAAATTTGATGACCGCCAGACCAAAACCGATCTTGGCCGTTTCGGTAGACCGTTCGATCCGGATTTGCCATTTTCCGATTTTCTAAAATCATTGCCCGGTTTTCTCAAAGCAAACGACATCTTAACCCTTTCAAAGAGAATAGCCCGGGCCCGGGCAAACGGGAAGTCTGTAATCTGGATGATGGGGGCACATCCCCTTAAAGTGGGGCTTGCGCCTATCATAAATGATCTGATTAAGGAGAAATTTATCAGCCACATGGCCTTCAACGGAGCCTGCGCCATTCATGACATGGAGATAGCCTTCTTCGGGCGAACATCGGAGGAGGTCTCAGACGGCCTGGCCGCTGGTCGCTTCGGAATGGTGGAGGAAACTCCTCAATTGATCTTCGAGGCCGCCAGGAGCGCCTTCGAGAACGACCTGGGGCTGGGAGAAGGTCTGGGGAAATTCATCTCGGAGAAATCCCCGGAATTTATCGATCAATCCGTCTTTTATACTTGTTATAATAATGATATTCCGGTATCGGTGCATGTGGCTATCGGCACCGATACCATCTCTCAGCATCCCGGATTCGATGGCGCAATATTTGGAAAACTTTCCAATGACGATTTCCTGCTATTCTGTGAATCGATTTCTCATCTTGCGGAAGGCGTCATAATCAATATCGGTTCGGCGGTGATTTTACCGGAGGCTTTCTTGAAGGCTTTAACCGTAGCCCGAAATATATGCGGGACGATAGAAGACTTTACCGCCGCTAATTTCGATATGATCCAGCATTATCGTCCCAACACCAATGTGGTGATGAGGCCGGTGGTCGGAAAAGGTACCGGATTCAGTTTTACGGGTCATCACGAGTTGATGTTGCCGCTTCTGGCCGCCGCCATAAAATCTAAGTATAAAGAGATATCGGAAGGGTGATAGAATGTCTAAGTTGGTGGAATGCGTTCCGAATTTTTCAGAGGGTAGAAATGCGCAGAACATTGCCAAAATCATAGCCGAGATCGAATCTGTAAGCGGCGTTCAGCTTCTCGATCAGGAGATGGATAAGGATCACAATCGGGCTGTCATAACCTTTGTGGGCGAACCGGAACCGGTCCTCGAAGCTGCCTATAAAGCTATCTTTAGGGCAACTGAACTGATCGACATGGAGAAACACACCGGCGAGCATCCAAGAATGGGGGCCACCGATGTCATCCCGTTCGTGCCCATCTCGGGCATCACCATCGGGGAATGCGTCGAGCTGGCAAAGCGGCTGGGAGAGAAAGTCGGCAACGAGCTTGAGATACCGGTATACCTTTACGAGGCCGCCGCTACCAGGCCGGATCGCGAAAACTTAGCCGATGTCAGGAAGGGAGAATACGAGGGCATTAAAGCAGCTATCGAAACGGACCCTGATAGAAAACCGGACTACGGTCCTTCTAAGACGCACCCCACGGCCGGAGCCATAGCCATAGGAGCCAGGCATTATCTTATTGCTTTCAACGTTTACCTCGGCACCCGGAATCTGCAGATAGCCAAAAATATAGCCAATGCCATCAGGCACGCCCAGGGCGGGTTTCGATATGTCAAGGCGATGGGTTTTGAGATAAAGGAACGCCGGCAGGTTCAAATTTCCATGAACCTTGTCAACTATGAAAAATCGCCGATTTTCAGGGTTTACGAGATGATCAAGGTTGAAGCGCGCCGATACGGCGTAGCGGTGGTCGGCTCCGAGATCGTAGGGCTGACGCCTTTAAAAGCGATCACAAAAACAGCAGACTTTTATCTCGGCTTGGAAAATTTCAAAATGAACCAGATAATGGAGTATAAACTGAAATCGCGGAAACTTGCCGCCAGGGAAGGCACAAAGGGCTTTTTAGACCTGGTGGCTGCCAAGACGGCAACTCCGGGTGGCGGTTCGGTTGCGGCGCTGGCGGGATCGCTGGCCGGTGCCTTGGGGGCCATGGTTTGCCGCCTGACCGTCGGAAAAAAGAAATATGCCGATGTTTCCGAAGAATTGACAGCGGTATTAAATAAAATCGATAATCTGCGTTCGGATCTGACGTTTCTCATCGAGAAGGACGCTCAGGCCTTCGACCAGGTCATGCTGGCCATGAAGATGCCTAAATATACCGATTTCGATATCCAGCAGCGCGACGCCAAGCTTCAGGAGACCACCATTCTGGCAGCATCGGTGCCCCTGGAAGTCATGGAGAAAACCGTGGCCGCCATGGAACTTCTACCGGTTATTGCCGAAAAAGGAAATGAGAATTCCATCTCCGATGTCGGCGTGGCCAACCTTATGGCCAATTCGGCTGTTAAGGGAGCTCATCTGAATGTCAGAATAAATATTCCGGGGCTTACAGACGAAAAGAGGAGAACGGAACTTTCTGAAAAAGCGGTCGCACTCCTCAAGAAAGCCGAGAAGCTGTTCGCCCGGACGGAAAAAATCGTGGAAAGTAAATTGCAATGAAAAAGGACTACATTGATCTCCATCTGCACACTAACGCCTCCGATGGACTGTTTACGCCGTCGGAGATAGTTGAAAATTCGCTAAAGTTAGGGCTGGCAGCGATAGCCATCACGGATCACGATACGGTCGACGGATACATGGAAGCGGCCCGAATGGTCGATACAAAAGTGATGGAGGTGGTTCCGGGTGTGGAACTCTCGAGTAACTATAAAGGCGCCGATGTTCATATCCTGGGCTATTATATAGATCATCAGAATCCTGAGTTTGTGAAGAAGATTCTCAAATTCAGGAAATATCGTTACGAGCGCGGCGAGAGTATGGTGGACAGGCTCAACGAACTCGGTCTGAACCTCTCGATGGACACCGTGAAAACGATCGCCGGGAATAGCTCTCTGGGACGACCGCATGTAGCCGATGCCCTGCTGAGGGAGGAGTTCGTTCAAACTTATGATGAGGCATTTGCAAGATATCTCGGCTATCACGCTCCAGCCTATGTGCCGAAAAAGGTTTTGACCGCCCAGCAGGCGATAGATCTGATACATTTAATCAGGGGGGTTGCGGTTCTGGCTCACCCCGGAACCCTCAGACACGATGAGTTCATACCCGATCTGGCGGAAATGGGTCTTGACGGTATCGAGGCCTTTCATTCGCAGCATAAAAGAGGCGATATCACCCGCTATAAGAATATGGCCAGGAAATCGGGCATTATATATACCGGCGGATCGGACTGTCATGGGCCCCGCAAGGGGAGAGCTTTGATCGGTACTCAGCGCGTGCCGTACAGCGTGCTGTTGAAGCTAAAAAAAGTTAAGGAGAGTAAGTAGTGCAAAGATTATTTGTGGGAATAATTCTTTTTTCCCTTGCTGCCGTTTCGGCATCGGCTGATTCGTCCGACGATGCAATCGAATTCTTGAAAACCAGAATGGCTGAAATCAAAGGAGAGATCAGGGGCGAAGAAATAAGCGGTGATCTGCCCGACCCTAAATGCGGCACCCCGGTTACGGTGGCTATACACGGATTGAAGAGCCGCGGTTTCTATGATGAAACGCTGGAAGCATTGCAGGAGCGTCCCGATTACCTGCCGGATACGCTCGGCGGGGAAAACATCCTGGTTCATTATGCTTCGACCGGAATCCACGCTCCCTATCAGGGATATGGGGATATAAATCCTGCCAACGGCATAACTGACTACATCGACAGTGTCCTTGCGCATTTCGAGTATGTCTGGAATTACGAAATCGGATCTCTGGGATATAACATTCCGCCGACTGATTTTGGCGGCGGTGGAGACAACAGATACGATGTTTACGTGGAAAATCTCGGCGCCGGTTTTTACGGATTTACCACTCCCGAGGATGTGGTGGACCAATACAGGGCATACAGCTTCATCACCATAGAAAATGATTTCGCCGGAACATATTACAACGATAACCCTGTGGACGGTATGAAGGTGACCGCTGCCCATGAGTTTTTCCACGCTATCCAGTTCGGCTATGACGCTTTCGAATACGATTTCGATGATCCGCTTAATCCATTCACATATAAACCCTGGTGGCTGGAGGCCTCGGCTGTATGGATGGAGGACGTCGTTTACGATGATATCAATGACTATGTCGCCTATCTTCCATTCTTTTATGGATATTCCTGGATGGGGCTGGGGACTTTCTCTTATAATTACGGAGACGCTCGCGCCTTTCATCCTTACGCCTCCTGCGTCTGGCCAATCTATATGACGGAAAAATATGGTGTTGGAATTATGAAAGAGATCTGGGAAGGCTGCGGAACGATAGCCGGGTATAATACCCTCAACGCCACTAACGACGCTTTACTCTCCCGATCGTCATCGTTATCATCAGGCTTTCTGGAATTCTCAGTCTGGAATTTTCACACCGGCGATTTTGCCGATCCGGTTAACTTTTTCAGCGAGGGGTACTTATTCCCGGAAATGGATACTACGACCTATATCAGTCAGCTCGTCCAGAACCCGCGAAACATAGGCAATGTTTTATACCCGCCTGAGCATCTGGGAGCGAACTTTATAGTCATAAAATCCGGTTCTGAGACTGGCGGCGTGCAGGTAAGCTTCGACGGCCAGGACCTGTCCAACGCTTCCTGGCATGTGGCCATATTGGGCCATAGAACGCCGGAGAGCGTCTGGGAAGACATGCTTGTGATCCCCAACACGGGCTATGGCTCCGGTGAGTGGCGAAATTGGGATTTCTACGATAATATAGTCCTCATTCCAACCGTCTCGGGGCTTACTCCCCTGTATGACCAGTATTCTTATGAAGGCCGCGTCAGCTACGATCCGAGCCTCTACGGAGAAGGCGATCTTCATCCCGAATTCAGAATAATCTCAGCATATCCGTCTCCATTTGTTGTGGATAGTGATACGTCGCTTATGTCTGTCAGATACAGCCTCGATAAGCGTTATGATGTCAGCCGTCCCAGCCTGTGGATTTATGATGTATCCGGCAGACAAATAATCGAGATGGCTCTTCCAAACCCGAACAAGGGAGAACATAGCGATATGAGGTGGAACGGCAGAAACGATAACGGCGAATATGTGGCCTCCGGTATTTATATTATCCATATGGAGGCCGAGGGAAAATCGTCGACAACCAAGATTGCGGTCGTCAACGCTTTCAAGTAGCCATGGCTCGAAAAACCGCTAAACGATCCGATATCGGCAACGTGGCCAAAGTGGCCGTATTCGCCGCCCTGGCTTTCGGGGTCAATGCCCCCTTTCTGGCCATACCGAACGTGGAAACCTTCAGCCTGGCTCTATTCCTCTCCGGCCTATATCTGGGAAAAATAAACGGAGCCGCCACGGCGGCAATAGCGGGCATCATATTCATATTTTTTAATCCTAACGGCCCCCAGCCGGTGCTGCTGATCGGAATCACGCAGCTTTTCGGGTTCCTCCTGTTCGGATTCGCAGGAGGAGTTTTGAGGCCGTTAATATTACACAAGGAAAACACCACAAGATCCACTATGCTCATAATATCAGCGGGCGCCTTATTGACGTTGTGGTATGATCTTTCAACGAATCTCGCTTTCGCCGCGCTATTCGGCCCGTTCTGGCCGACATTGATCGGCGGCCTTAGTTTCAGTTTGATGCATCTGGTAAGCAATACGGTAATGTTCGGATTAGCAGGAGCGATCGTTTATAAGATTTGGAGAAGAATAGAATATATTATGCCGCCCTTGGCTGGCTGATGATATCATTTTCCCCCCCGGCACATGCTCAAGAATCAGAACCGGATATCTCGAATCGGCCTGATATTACGCTTTCAGATTCAACCCGGCAGCCCGAGATGCCGGCAACGCCGGATTCCCTGGAATCGCCGGAAGAAGGCAAATCGAGAAAAGGGCCGGTCTCGAGGCGAGATCGCGATTTCGATAAGCGGGACGTAATTCCCGATTCGATTTCCATTGAACCGGCCGAGGAGCCCAAAGCAGGATCCATTTATGATGAAAGAGCATACCTCTCCAGAGGTATCGGTGATGAGATTAGATATCAGTCAAACCTTTTTGTGATCACTCCCGGCATGGCCGGCTCGCCGCAGATTCCGGTTGAATATCTGAACGTTGCGGGCACGGAGATAACCGTAAACGGGCTGCCTTTCGTTTATAATGGGCTGTATCGTCCCTATATGATCGGGACGGATCTTAACGTTGTTCCCTGGGAAATTGTCAATAGCATTCGAACGGGTAACGGGATCACGGATTTTGCCCTCGGTGCGCCGCCGAATAGCCTTAACAGATCCGATGTCGAGCTGGCCCGTGGACCTTATGGCTACGATAGCTCCCGCTGGAGATTCTTCCGGCCATTTAACCGGAATACATACGCCTACTTTACCCTCGGATTTAAGAAATCGACCGGCTATTTTTTCAATACGGATTATGACGGGTATCATGTTACCGGCGGCCTGAAGAAAAAAGTCCTCGGGGGAAAGGCCGAAATCGATCTCTGGAAACATCGCGCCAAAACCGGTTTGCTCTCGTTCGATGATATAGTGGAACGGCTATCTCGTCAGAGCCGCGGTATAGACAGAGCCGAATTTCGGTTCAGTAGAACCGTCCTTTCACCATTAGAATTATCCATTACCGGGCTGTTCCACCGAAGCGCACAGACGATCAGCGGCTATATCGGCGAGATAAAGACCAAACACGATATCGGGGGAGGAAAGGGGTTTCTCTCTTATACGCGCACGGATGATTCTCTGGGCCTTGGCGCCGCCTATTACAATATCCGTCTGTATGGATTGCCGGGCCGACGACCGTCGGTTAATCTTTTCGAATATTTCGCAAGAATCGATGGCCGCCGGGATGAATTAGGCTATAATGCAAAAGTCGCATACGAGTGGAATGGCGCAGATCATGGCGCCTTCCTGCCGGAACTCACGGTATCGTATCGAACGCACTGGCGAACAACTCCCTTTATCTCATTTACAAGAAATCGCAGAATCCCCGATTTAAACCTCTTATATTTTGATGATCATATCACCGGATTGGGCGTTGGAGAGACATTGGATTCGTATCGATTCATATCGAATTCCAGCCTGGCCATGCCGTTAAATACATCCTCTTCCGCAGGAGTGGAGTTTGAATTCGGAACATTCGATGCCCTTATGATGATTTCACAGAAAAGCGTTAATGATCAGATACGTTTGGCATATCAAGTCGATTCCCTCGGCGATGTTACGGTTTCGCCCATTAATTTTGATGATGAATATATGGAAGTATATGGAAAGATCAAGGCTGCCTCTGGCCCCTTTTCCGGCGAGCTGTCAGGATCTTTTAGAAAATGGAAAGATGAATATTTTTCAGACGGTCTGGAAAAAGGGCCTGCGGCAATCGGGTTCGGCAGGATATCATTTTTAAGGCAGTTTTTTATCCCCGACCTGTATCTCGGGGGTTCGCTGGAGCTGCAGGCCTCATCGAGACGAGATTACCGCTCTATCCTGATTGGATACACCGATGGTTTCGCCGTTTTTTCGGGACGGCTGGAATTTCACTATAAGGATTTCACTTTCTGGCTGAATGAGAATAATCTGGAAAATTTAAGATATTACTCGTTATGGCCTTACCCGGAGGAACCTCGCATTGTCTGGTGGGGGTTTAAGTGGAGATTCTTTGATTGATGTCTTACCAGGAGATTACCATCCGCCGCCCCTTTTGATACTCGATATTCATTTTATCCAGAGCGCCTATCCGCCCCAGCGTGGGAGGGATATCGTCGGTAGCCGCAATTGCAAAGGCGGCCTTTATCTTTTTACGGCCGATTCTGGTCGTAAGGCGATGAAGATAGATATACTTGCTGTAACCGGCCAGGCCCGTGATCCGATATTTTTTGCCCTCCCGGATATCGCCTACAATAAGCACACCCAGGCTCTTGGGAAGAACCGAGAGATCGGCGCCGGTGTCCGCCAGGACGTCATCTATGGTAATCCAGTCGGATAGAAATTCTGAATAAACCTCTATACTTAATCTCGGACGGAGCACATTTTCGAATATGTTAGACTCCTCTTTTGCGTATGGGATGGTAAGCCTGGCGCCGCTTGATTTCTTTCCGGGCCGGCGAGAAACTCTTCCTTTAGACAATCAAAGACTCCTCGTCGGATTTCCAGGCAATGCTTACGTTTTTCCCGGGATGAGTGTTTAGGAGCCGTGGAAGCTTTTTCTGCGGATCTTTTCCCGTCCAGGTGACTTTGCCCTCGATCTTGATAACGTATTTTCCGCCGGGGCGAGGGCTTTTCCTGATTGTAATCTTTTCCGGTTTTTTTAACTGCAAATCTTCCTCCCGACGAATTATATTAGGCCAGATCTGAAACTATGTCAAGGGAGGATTTGGTATGACTCGCCAGGAGGCATTAGAATGGGTGAAATCGGAACTGGAAAACCCGAATCTCGTTAAGCACGTTCTGGCTGTGGAGGCATCGTGCAAGCGGCTGGCCAGGCGCTTGGGCGAAGATCCCGAATACTGGGGAATGGTCGGTCTTCTGCACGATATCGATTATCAAAGGACTCTCGATAATCCAGAACAGCATTCCAGGCTTGCCGCCGGATGGTTGAAGGAGAAAGGATTCGACGAGGAATTCATCTATGCGGTCATGGCGCACGCCGAGAAGGTCGAGCCGAAATCAAAACTCGATTGGACCCTGTTCAGCGTCGATCCGGCCACGGGGCTCGTAGTAGCCGGGGCGCTGATGCATCCCTCCCGCTCGCTGGTCGGCCTCGATGTTAAATTTCTCATGAAGCGCTTTAAGGAAAAACGTTTTGCCGCCGGCGCCAGAAGGGAAACAATTGCGGCCTGCTCCAACCTCGGCCTGTCTACCGAGGAGTTTCTCGGCTTAGTCCTGGAGGGGATGCAGGGGATATCGGATGAGCTCGGGCTTTAGGACGCTGGTTTCCATTCTCATAATTTTGACTTTCGTCCCCCCGTGCGCCGCCGGTAACCTCAATGGCGATAAATGGTTCGCCGAGGATAAGCTTAAGCATTTCGGGTTGTCCGCATTTTTTGCAGGCGGTTCCTATATCGTTGCCAATCGGCATTTCGATTTTAATAAAAACAAGTCGTTCACCATCGGTATCGGCATAACCGTTTCTCTGGGAGCGGCCAAGGAGATTATTGACTATAAGACTCCGAACCAGACATCAAGCCATAAAGACCTGATCTGGGATATAGCCGGCGCCTTGACGGGAGCTCTTCTGGCGGGGCTGGCGCTATGAGATTTGGAAAGACCAAAATATTCACCTGGTCATTATACGATTTCGCCAATACCATTTTCTCCATGAATGTGGTCAGCCTGAATTTTCCCCTCATGATAAAAAATAACTATGGAGGCGCCGACTTAGATCTATCCCTGGCGCGATCATCGGCTATGGTGCTGGTGGCATTGACAATGCCCCTGGCCGGGACCATCGCCGACAGATTCGAAAGACGTATGCTCCCGGCTTTCGGGTTCACGCTGCTCTGCTGCCTGGCTACCATCTCCCTGGGACGTAGCGATTCTATGTTTATCAATCTAATGTTGTTCGCTCTGGCAGTATATAGCTATCAGGGGGCGCTGGTCTTTTATAATGCCGTGCTGCCGCAGGTGGCCGGACCGGGAAAAATAGGGCGAGTATCCGGTTACGGAGTATCTCTCGGCTATACGGGCACTATTTTCGGATTGATAGTCGTCGGTTCGCTCGCCGGTCCCCGCTGTTATTCCGATGCATTCGCATTAACGGCCATCCTCTTTTTCGTCTTTGCATCGCCCTTTTTCATCACCGTCAGGGATGAATCACCGAAGCCGCTTAAGGGTCTAATGGCTGTCACCGGGAGTTCTATCAAGGGTATCATCGGCGTTTTGAGAGATGCCAGGGCCCGGCCGGGCATATTAAGGTTTCTGCTGGGCCGATTTTTTATTGTTGAGGCGTTGGAAACCATAATTTTCTTCATGGCCATTTTTCTGAAAGAGGCGGTGGGCTTTTCCGATGAAAAATTGACCCTGGGGAATCTCAATGAAATAACTGTATTTCTTATAGTTGTTACGGCATTTACGGCTGTCGGGTCGCTGATTTGGGGCTTTGTCGCGGAAAAATTCGGACCAAGAAATTCGCTTCTGGGAACGATAGTTCTCTGGATTGCGACGCTGCTCGGCATAATATTATTCTCGCACAAGGGTCTGTTTTTCCTGCTGGGTTCGCTGGCGGGGATATCTCTTGGCGGCGTATGGACCACTGAAAGGCCGCTTCTGATAAATCTCGTGGGGGACAACAGCAAGCTGGCAGGTTATTTCGGATTATTCGCTCTTTCGGGGCGGATGGCGGCCGTGGGCGGCCCGATAATCTGGGGTTTGACCGTGCTGGCATTCGATTCCCTGGGTGCCATAAAATATAGATTTGCCGTGGGATCGGTTCTGGCTATGATGATTGCCGGATTTTTCATTATGCGAAAGGTTCCGGATGCCAGGTAAAGATTATCACGAAATCGTCGGCGTAGTCCATATTCACTCCGACTACTCCGATGGCAGCAAGACCATCGAGGATATAGCACAGATAGGGGAACGCGCCGGCCTGGATTTTCTGATGTTCACCGACCATAATACGCTAAGACCATTGCATGACGGTCATCAGCGATACCACGGAAAAATCGCCGTCTTGATCGGATACGAAATAGAAGATCCAGATAACGAGAACCACTATCTGGCTTTCGGCCTGCCGGATACCGTAAGGCCGGGGACCAGGGCCGCAGAGTATGTTGCGGAAGTGCGGAAAGCCGAGGGTCTGGGGATTATCGCCCACCCCGATGAGATAAGAAACGCCTTTCCCCAGTACCCGAGCTATCCCTGGAACGCCTGGGAACTTGAGGAATACGACGGCCTGGAAATCTGGAATCACATGTCGGCCTGGATGGAATCGCTGAAGCCGATCAATATGCTCAAAATGGCCATCATGCCCCGCCGGAGCCTGCGCGGACCAACCGCCCGGGTGCTGCAAAAATGGGATGAGATAGTTAAGTCGAGGCCTGTAGCCGGGATAGGCTCGGCGGATGTCCATGCGCATCTCTATCGCAAAGGGCCGATCCGGCTGACCATATTCCCCTATAAAGTGCAGTTCCGCTCAATAAGGACTCATCTGCTTTTGAATGAGCCGCTTTCGTCCGATATCATCGAAGCGCGCAACCAGATTTTCGATGCTGTCAGAAAATGCCGGGTGTTCGTCTCGAATTATCGCTGGGGTGATGCCCGCGGTTTCGAATTCTACGCAAAGACCAATGGCCGGATTTGCCGGATAGGTGATAATCCGGCTTTTTCCCGGGGGATGACTTTGAATATGTCATCTCCAAAAATGGCCCGGGCCAAATTGATAAAAGACGGTTATCCTCATTTCACCGATACGTGCGATCTCTTCGAGATCCCTGTCCCGTCGGAGGGATTGTATAGGGTGGAGCTCTCAATAAATGGAAGAGGGTGGATATACTCCAATCATATAAGGATTTTGCCTTAAAAGGATAAGGGCGAAACGCAACTTGGGTAGAGGGGGGCTGGAACTACCCAGGCGATGGTTTCACCCTTAAACCAAGCAATAAATATTGTCTGACAGGACAGTTGTCAAGCCCTAATTTCTGGCTCCCGAATACGCTCTTCCCATCTGCCCCGAATCATATATGCGTTTCAGCCCGGCGCAGGCGAGGACCTGACCTGGCATTATCATGGGAGCCGGCAGTAGGGGAGGCGATTACCCCTCATGCTCTTTCGTGAGAATTCGGCACAACTCTATAAATAACAGGAGATTATTTCGGCCTGCGGCCTCGTAACGACATGCAGGGGAAGTCATTTTTCGTGGTGTCGGGTCACTATACGAGTCGTGCGACCCGCCCAACATGAATCTATATCTGGATGTTTCGCCCTGGGGACTCAGGCTATGAAACTTGTCGGAGGCAATTTGTCCTCGCCTCGACGCTTATGATTCGATAGCCTGGGGATCAAGGTGCTCTGGGCTTTGATGAGAGCTTCGGCTGATGCTATCATTTCTGCCGTAATGCCGCGCGTCTTCTCTTTGGCCGCCTTGTCCATCTTTTGAAAGCTATCCTGGAGTCCGCTGGTGCTGGGGATTTTTTTCATCAATTTGCCTCCAGAGCTATTATCGGAGATAATTATGTTCTGTCTTAGATTTTTCTGCAGTTGACATAATAATCCTGCCGGTCTAATATTGAAATAGATGACTGATGAATCGATTGACAAATCGAAACCGCTTTTAAGACCGACCCTTTTTTACGGCCTTAAGCTCAGGCACGCCGTGGCCCTTCTGGCCTGCCTGGCGGTGGTTTTGATTCTGGCAGGCTATTTTTCGGTATCGGCCGGGAAAAAGGCGGCGTTCAACGCCGTAACCGCCCAGGGTAGAGCATTAACGGAAACGCTCATCTCCTCGGCTGAAATGATTATCGAGGCGGATGGTGAATTTGTGAATCTTGGCCTGGATCGGCTCTCGGAAAAAGTCGCAGAATTTTCGCTCTCGAATTTGGTTTCCGATGACTCTTCGCTCGATCGCTTGAGAGAGGCGGCGGATGCGGATAAAGTTGCAATTGTAAAAAACGGCAAAATCGAGAAATCTTCTACCACCAGAGTTTTCCCGCTGAACAACGATGCTGTCGAGCTCTGGCTCGACTCATTGCAGGTTGATCCCGATATCGAGATCATTTACGATTTCCGCGCCATCGACGGGGAAAGATATTTTTGGGGATACTCTCCTTACGACGAAGAGACGGGGCTATTCCTTGCTGCTAAATGGAAATATGGCCAGTACGACAACGAAAAATTGAGCCTGTATCATCTTCTGAATATGGTGGGACGTGAATCCGGCGTGGAGTATATCATGCTTCAGAACCTCGATGGTATCGTCTTTGCATCCAAGAAAGTCGCCAGTATGCCGCGCATCTCCGACGATCCCTTCCTGCGGGAATCTTTAACCAGCGATACAACGGCCAGCCGACTTTTGACTTTTCAGGATCGTGAGGTTCTGGAGACTGTTAGAAAATTCAAATCCAGCGAATTCGAGGGCTTATTCAGAGTGGGACTTTCTCTGTATGGTTACAGGAGGATTGCCGACAGCATGAAACGTCAGGTCTGGCTGGTGGTGGCAGTTCTCATCATTCTGGGGATGCTCGGTTTTGGGGCGGTTGTCGGTTTCCAGAACTTCGATCTTTTGAGGGTAAGCTTTCACAAAGCCAGGATCATCTCGCAGAGCTTTCTTGATTCGCTGCCCGGGCCGGTGGTGGCGGTCGATTCCAGATATAAGATCACCGATATCAACGCCGCTGCGAAATCGAGTTTCGGTCTCCAATCGTTGTCTCCATCCGGCTCGGATTACAATGAGGTTTTTCCCGATGATCCATTTCATTTCGAGCAGGTGATCGAAGGCAAAAGAAGCGCCGGTTTCGAAAGCTCCATGGGCAAGGCGGATAGACGTTATTTCGTGACAGCCACTCCGCTGGTCGGCTATGACGGGACCGCCCTGGGCGCTATCGCTATTGCCCAGGATATCACCGATTCTAGGAGATTGGAGGAGATGGCCGAATCCCGTCGTCGCCTCTCTGAGATGGGGGCCCTGGCCGCCTCCATGGCTCATGAAATAAGGAATCCGTTGAACGCCATCGGCATCACCATACAACGCATGAAAACGGAGATTGAACCGGCGGAAGGAAAGGAGGAATTTGATCGTTTCCTGGATGGTCTAAGAACGGAGATAGCCAGGCTGAACTCCATCATCGAGAAATTCCTCTCGGTGGCGCAGTCGATAAAGCCCCGTATGGAAGAAATCAATATCAATGAGCTTATCTCGAACACCGTCGATCTGTTCAGACATCAAGCCGATTCCCAGAAAATAAGACTCGACTGGAATCCCTCATCCGATATCGACATCCAGGGGGACAAAGCCGGGCTCACCCAGGCGCTGGTCAACGTCGTAAAAAACAGTATCGAGGCGGTCGGCCCCGAGGGCGAAATCGAAATCTCGGTTTCATTATCGGATAATAAGGCCAAAATCTCCGTTATAGATAACGGTCCCGGTATCGAGGACGTGGCCGCCGCTTTGAAACCGTTCCATACCACCAAGGCCGGAGGCACCGGGCTGGGGTTGGCCACGGCATCGAAAATACTTACAGACCATGGAGCAGAATTAGTAATCGAATCATCCCCGGGCAAAGGGTGCCGGGTGGATATGATCTTTCCTGTGAAAGGGAGCGATATATGAGGCTGCTCGTTATCGACGACGAATCCCACCAGCGGGAACTATTAGCCGGGCATCTGCAGAGAAACGGCCATCATGTGGCGACAGCGGGCGATGGCCAGGAAGGATTGGAGAATCTAAAAGACGAGGGTGCTGAGGCGGCCCTTGTAGATATGAAAATGCCTCGCATGGACGGCCTGACGTTCATCAAGAAAAGCCTCGAAATATATCCGGATCTGGCAATAGTGGTGATGACCGCATATGGAACGGTGGAGTCGGCGGTCGCGGCGATGAAGGCAGGAGCCTTCGACTACCTTCTCAAACCGATAGATCTTGAACACTTGAATGTCATCCTCTTGAAGATTCAAGAAAACCAGAGGTTGCTCACCGAGAATCGGTATCTCCGGAGGAAATTAGAACAGGTGGATCAGCCGGCAGGTATTGTGGGGGAGTCGCAGGTTATCAAGAAGTTGCTGGCCGAGGTATCGAGGATAGCTCAATCCTATGCCACCGCCTTGATCCGGGGCGAGTCGGGAACCGGCAAGGAGTTGGTGGCCCGGGCAATTCATTACGCCTCGCCAAGATCAAAAGGGCCCTTCCTGGCGATTAACTGCACGTCGCTACCGGAAACCCTCCTCGAATCGGAACTTTTTGGCCATGAGAGGGGCGCTTTCACCGGCGCCACGTCCCGCCATCTGGGACGCTTCGAGTTGGCCGATAAGGGGACGATCTTCTTGGACGAGATCGGGGATATTTCACCGGCCATCCAGGCTAAGCTTTTGCGCGTGCTGGAATCGAAAACTTTTCAAAGGCTCGGCGGCAGCAAGGATATCTCGGTCGATATCAGAATTCTTTCGGCGACTAATCGCGATCTGGAGGCGGCCATCAAAGAGAGCAAATTCCGCGAGGATCTCTACTATAGGCTCAATGTTATACCGGTTTTTATTCCTCCTCTCCGCGAGAGAAGGGAGGATATACTTTCGCTGACGGAATACTTCATGCGGATGTATAATGAGAAAAATAATAAGCATATCACCGGCATCACGCCACAGGCCAAGGACCTGCTATTGAATCACCACTGGCCGGGCAACGTCCGGGAGCTTGAGAACCTTATCGAACGAGCCATCGTACTTTCTGTCGGGGATGTTATCGATCTGGCCGATATCGATCCTTTTATCGGACGTCGCGAAGCTGGCGGCGGCCCCATTGGCGACAATCTCAATCTGGAGAATCTGGAAAAAGCCGCAATCATTGAAGTTCTAAAAAGAACGGGCGGCAGCCTGAAGGATGCGGCCGAGCTTCTGGGGATTCATCGCAACACTATCCGGCTTAAAATCAGCAAATACAATATTGAAATTTGACGCACAATCCCCTTTCGCCGGCGAACAATTTTTGTGCATATTTACGCGGAAACCCCTATCCCTGATTTCTATCTTCTTGCGAGCCAACGGGTTAAATGGTCACCCTTTTGGCATGATAGTTGTTTATTTATGGCATGAAACTATGAGATTGGAGGAAAAAATGAAGGTTAGGATTCGATTGGAAGGATTGAAGAAAGCCCTCGGTCTTTCGCTGATAATTATCCCCGCTTTGCTATTGACAGCCTGCGATCAGAGAAGCACCACTTATGTATCCGGCGATGATGATGGGCCGCCGCCGGTTCCCAGCGGCGTGACCACCACCACCGGTGATGGCATAATCTGGGTGGAATGGAATCCGATCAATGGTATACCCGACCTTGCAGGTTTCTACGTCTGGAGGAGCACTGATAATTATGATTTCTTCTGGATCGCCACGGTTGGCGAGGATGTAACAGAATATGAAGACGATGACGTTATCAACGGTGTCACTTATTATTATGGTATCAGCTCCTTCGATGATGATGGCAACGAATCCCGCGTCTCATTCGATTATGAATTCGCTTTCGATACTCCCCGGCCGGAGGGATTCAATGAGATAATTTATGATTCCAACGACCCGGATTATCAGGATCTATCCGGATTCGATTTTTCCAGGGAAGAACGGGTTCATTGGGATGCGTCCCGCTGCGATATCAGCCTGGAATACGATGACACACCGGGGATCACGGCGTTTTTCATCTGGCTGGGGTGGAACGGCCTGGCCATTCAGGATATGGGATACACCGATAGTTTCGATGATATCACCTACGCTCCCCAAACCGGATGGTCGCAATTCCCGTATGTTGAAGCCATCGAGGGGCATACCTACGTTATTCTGACTGAAGATAATCATTATGCGAAGGTTCGGGCGACCGATTTCAATAGCTTCCCCGCTTACAGAATGACATTCGACTGGGGGTACCAGATCGATCCCGGCAACCGTGAACTGAAGATCGATCCCAGGCCCGGTATCGTAAATACCGAAACAGCTGAGGCCTCGCAATGAAACGGGTTGTTATCGGAATAGCGTTGATGATCGGCGCCCTGATAACCGCCGGCTGCAGTTTCATCTTCGTCTCTCGCAGCCATTCCTATACGCCGGGTTACTGCTACGATTGCCACTCTCATCCTCGCTGGCATAAGGTTTATACCCGGTGCGAATACTACGAGATCAAGGTCGTTCATGAAGGCTATCGTTATCGGCCGCATAGACATGCGAAACACCAGGATTTCAAATTCGCCAGATACGATCACGCCCGCGACAAAGAGATAAGGGGAAAAAAGCAAAAGGAATTAAGAGAGGAACGGAAGAAAGACAAGAAGGATAAAAAGTCGAGGCCATGATTGACTGTTTATCTTTTATTGGTATTTTATGAAAGGCGGTGGTTTAGATGAGGTTTCTGAAAATAACGATGATGGCGGCGCTCGTCGCCGGGTATGCCGTTCCTGCCGGGGCCGGCGATTACTGGTACCGGCATGGCGACGGTCCGGATATTGAGATCTGGACCAACAAAGGATACGATGCTACCTATTACTATGGCGAGGATTTAGCCGTCTACTTCCGGGCCGAACGGGATTGCTACGTGGTCGTCTACGATATCGATCCCTCCGGGGCGGTCTCCATACTTTTCCCCTCGAATTACTACAATAGCAGTTTTGTGACGGGGGACCGCGTTTACCGCATACCGGATTATTACAGCGATTACACGCTCGAGGTTTCCGGCAGCTCCGGCACCGAGCATATTTTCGCGGTGGCCAGCTACGAATACATCGAACCGCCCGATTTCATGAGATATACGGGTTACGATTACGGCGATCCGGAATACTACGACGATGGCTATTTCATCAACTACATGCAGGGCGATCTCGACGGTTTCGTCAGACATGTGAACGGTAGAATGACAAACGGCCCCTGTTCGGTCGTCCATGCCCGCTTCTACGTTGACAGCCGGTATCGTCATCACAGGTATTATCGCTACTGGGATCACGACCCCTACTATGTCGGTTCCGTCTGGATCGGATGTAATTACCCGGGTGCCGAAATCTGGATCGACGGTGTATATTTCGGCATCGCTCCGGTGCTGGTGCCGTGGATCTATTACGGCCACCACTGGTTATGGGCTTATTACGGTGGCTATCCCTGCTATCAGCAATACTTCTACATAACATCCTACCAGAGATACTACATCGATGTCAGAATCGATGACCAGTACAAAGATTACCGTTACCGCCGGAGGTCCTTCAGCGGCTGGGTGCCCCTGGAGAAGAAATACCGCAACGAAAACGGGTTTAAGGAGCGCGCCCGCGACGCTCGGGCTAAGAAAGTCCGCTCGCGGACTCTCCCGTCCCATGTTATCCGGGATTTCCATGAGCGTGGCATAATCTCAGAGGATGCGCCTATGGTCAAACGGATTCGGGACGATTCTCGCGATAGAGACGCTGCCCTATTGACTGACAAAAGGCAGCAAAGATCCGAGGTCGAACGGAAAACCGTCGATAAAGGTCGAAAAGAGGCGGGTGAAATACCGTCTGTGGAGCATCCGGGAAATCGTCGTTCTAAGACGGACGAATCCAGAGTACTTGAGCCATATAAGCCCCTCCTCCCGGAAAGGTATGACGGAGAGAAAAGGGATTACAAATCTGCTGAAGAGAAAAGCAAAGATAGAAAACCCTCCTATTCTCGGGAGAAACAAGAGGGAAGCCCCGTGGGCGACAGATCTGTAAGTAAGCAGAAGCCAGAACCCGAGAAATCCAAAAGCCCGAAATATAAAAAAGAAGCTGGATCATCGAAGAAATCCGTGAAAAAGGCAACTATTAAATCCAGCAAACCGCAGGGATCATCCGGCAAGTCCTCGTCGGGAAAGGAGAGAAGGTGATGTCAAAGAGGTTGATAGCGCTTCTGGCTGCCGCATCATTCATGATGACCTCTCCTGCTCTGGCGGTTAAGAAGGTGCCCAAGGAGTCGAAACAGCAGGCTAATTCAACCAACCAGACGGGCGGACAGGATGAAGCGGCGAAAGAAGAAAAGAGTTTTAAACAAGATCCGCTGCCGTCCCCGGATAATAGCCGGCAGCCGGTCCCTCCCTCGGAGAGGCCGAGGGTTAAGGAAAAAGACCGCTTTATAGACGAGGACAGCGACGGTATCAACGACCGGATGAAAAAGCCGCCCACGGTGAAAAAGAAAAAGAAAGAAAATAGGCCTAAAAAGACGGAAACAAAAAGACGTCCAGGATAAGCAACCCCCTCTTGGCTGATATTCCTCGGGCCCCGGTATAAAACGGGGCCTTTATATATGCTCAAAAACGCTGTCCTTGACGTCATAATACGGCTACGTTTTCATTTTCAAGCATAAACCCGTCGTTTTGTCATTCTCGCGGAAGCGCCGATCTATACCTTAGTGCTGTCGGAAGTTACTTCCGACAGCCTATACAATCTCACCTACGCGTCAGAAGTAACTTCTGGCGATACCTAAAAACCCACAGGATGTCGCTCCATTCCTATCCTGCGGGATAACCAGCAATGGGAGGCCGCAGGCGATTATTCCAGATCAATCATCTATAAAAGGTTGACAGGGGCGGGGATTGACTGAATATTCGTTTGGTATGGCTAATGAAATATCGGTCGTCATCAAGGTAAGCTCGCCACTGGTTAACACCAACGATGGTGATATTGATATCGATATCCTCTATCAGATGTTCGAGATCGGTCTGAACGCGATGTCGGGCGAGAGTGATTATCCCGAATGGTTCCGTCTGCTTTTCGGCGATGACGATGTTATCGGAATTAAGGTCAATACGCTTGGCGGCCCGGGGATGTCAACAAGGGCGGAAGCTGTGGATATTTTCTCGAGGATTTTAAGCGATTCGGGTATTCCGAGAAAAAAACATCTGATCTGGGATAGACACGATCGGGAATTGAAGGCTGTTGGCTACACGCTGAAAGCCACGGGCGGCCCTTTATGTTTCGGAACCGACCATACCGGCGTTGGGTATTCAAACAGGCTGGTCTCTAAGGGCAAGATAGGCGGGCTGTTGAGCAGGATTCTAACCGATTATTGCAGCGGTTTTGTTAATTTTCCGGTGTTGAAGGATCACGGCGTCGCCGGCATAACCTGCTCGTTGAAAAACCATTATGGCTGTATTCATAATCCGAATAAGTATCACGACAACGGTTGCGATCCTTATATCGCCGATCTGAACAGCCTGGAACAGATCAGGATGCGCCAGCGTTTGATAATTGTGGATTGTTTGAAGGTTCAATTCCACGCCGGCCCGGCTTATCATCGCAGATGGGCGGCCGATTACGGAGCTCTTTTATTCGGGACCGATCCCGTGGCAATCGATACGGTCGGGTATGGCATCATCGAAGATCTTCGCAGGGACGCTGGAATTAAACCGCTGAAAGGCTCCAGAAGAGAGCCGATATACATACAGAGATCGGCGCAGTACGGATTGGGGAATAACGATCCGGAAAAAATCGAGTTGAAGGAGTTAATTGTCTGACGGCGGAGAACCCCCTGGAGAAAACTGATATGAAGACGGTCAATATCACGATTCTTATCCTTTTAAGTATAATCCTGGCCTGTGGAGGGGCGGCCAAAAAACAGGCTCCTGCTGCAGACCCAGGGGCACCTGATAGTTTCTCAGCCTACAGGGCTTACGATCATTTCGTCAGGGGAGATCTATACGAACAAGCGGGCAATTTTGAGGCGGCCATCGATGAATACCGAAAAGCGCTGATTTACGATCCGGGATCGGTCGAAATTAGAAGATCGCTGTCGGAGATATACTCGAGGCAAAGAAAATTCACCGAGGCGGCGGTCTTGCGCTCGGAAATTGAACAGAAGGAAGCCCGGGATTACAATTTCATCGGCGATTGCCTCAGATACGATAACGATCTGGAGGGAGCTGCGGACTTTTACCGGCGCTCACTTGAGACGGATTCCACCCAGTACTTGACCCGAATATACTTAGCCGGCATGCTTTATCATCTTGGAGACTATGGCGGAGCCGAAAGGAATTTCAAAACTGCGGTTAAATATTCATCCAGCAAGGTAGAAGGATATCTGGAACTGGCCTCCTTCTATCTCAAAATCGCTGAAAACGAAAAAGCCCTTGAAACCTATCGTAATGCGCTGGATGAAGACCCCGACGATATCCGTCCGGCATTGGGCGCCGCCGGCCTTTGTTTTTCCAGCGGGGATACCGCCACCGCCGATAGCATCTGTTTGTCTCTAATGGAGAAAAACCGCGACAGCGTTCAATCGTTGAATTCTCTAATTTCCGCGTTTTATGCGCTCGACAGGCTGGATCTGGCGGAAAAGGCTGCTAAACGTACAGCGGAGCTGCTTCCGAACGATGTCGACATGCAAAGAAGATATGCGTTTACGCTTTTCGGGAACGGTAACTTCGCCGCGGCGGAGTCGGTGATGGTGGCGCTCGATAATAGAGATATGGCTAACGGCCTGATATACTATTATCTCGGACGTCTTGTGCAACGCCGCGAAGATTTCTCAGCCGCTGAGGATTATTTTAAAAAATCGGTAGCTTTCGACGATACCATCACCTATTCGTGGATAAACCTGGCGGTTGTTACTGACGCCCAGGGTAGGTATGAGGAAGCGATTGAAATCATGCATCGGGCGTATGATAAGATTCCCGCAGATTCCCTTGAAGTGATGTATTATACTGCGATAATTCATTCCAGGAACGAGCGTTATGATCTCGCCAGGGACGGTTATTTGAGGCTGACAGAATCCCAGCCGGATAATATCGATATCAGATTTAATCTCGCCGCCTCTTATGAACGTCTCGGGCAGTTCAAGGAGGCCGAACGAGAATTTTATTGGATCATGGAGAGAGCTCCCGATCATGCGCTGGCGCTGAATTATCTCGGCTATATGTACGCCGACAAGGGTATCAAACTCGACGAAGCCCTCCCGATGATAGAAAAAGCTGTTTCGATCGATCCCGAAAACGGAGCTTTCCTTGACAGCTATGCCTGGGTATTGTATAAATTGGGGCGCTACGACGAGGCTCTGGTCCAGATGAAAGAAGCGCTAAAGTATGATCAGAGCGATGCTGTTCTCTATGACCATCAGGGCGATATCTACACCGCTCTGACCAGCCATGAGCTGGCTAAGGAAAGCTGGATCAAAGCCCTGGAGATCGATCCGGATAATAAGGAAATCAAGGCCAAACTGAACCTTAAGTGATACGATCAATCCCATATCTGACCCTGTCGTCTATATTATTGTTTGCTATATCATGCGCAGTTAAGGAGAGTCCTCCGGGCGGCCCCGAGGATAAAACACCGCCGACCATAATCCAGGTGGAACCCGAGCCGGGCAGCACGATGATCCCGGTTGATACCAGATTTACAATAACCTTTTCAAAACCGATGGATCACAAGAGAACCGAAAGCGCTGTCTTTCTATCTCCGGTCTTCTGGGATTATCCGGCAATGAAATGGTCCGGTAAAAAGCTCACGGTCATTCCCCCCGAGGAATTAGAACCGAATAAAACCTATGTCTTAACCATTGGTGCAGGAGGTGTCGGATACCGCCAGAATAAAATCGGTAAATCATACAGCTTTGCTTTTTCTACCGGGGCGGAAATCGACAGCGGCCTAGTTGAGGGAGCGGTATTTTCATCTGAGGGTGGTCGCAAAAATTATGATATCTGGGTCTACGGCATCGATGACACTACGAACGTGGAATTAGTAACCAGAATACCGGAATATGCCACCCAGGTCGATTCTCTGGGGGGGTTTTCCATAAGCAATATCGGTCCGGGACGATATGTCGTTGTTGCGACGGATGATAGAAACGACGATCTGTTCTGGGATCCAAGCTCGGAGTTAATCGGCCTGCCGCCATTCATTGTATCTCTGGACGGAAGCGAAAAGGTAAGCGGAATAATACTCAGACCGGAGAGAAGGGATACAGTGCAGGCATATATCTCCCGGGTCAAGGCGGTCAATAATCGACTACTAACGGTCGAGTTTTCCCAGCCTGTATTGGATAATCTTATGCTCAATCTTAAATCGTACATGATAAGATCATTGGACGATACAACCTTTCTTGAGATTCTCGATGGTTATGTTGATGAGGAAAAACGACTGGTTCTGGAAACCGAATCTCAAATCCCGGGTCTTGGCTACAGATTGATTCCCGTTGATCTATTTGCAATCTGGGGTGTCCCTTTCGATACAGCCGGAGCAATATTCGAGGGGAGCTCGCTGAGCGATACCATCGGCCCCAGACTCGTATCGACTCTTCCCCCCGACGGCTCAAGAAACACTTATCAGGACAGTACGGTGGAGCTTACTTTCTCCGAGCGGATAAAGGTTTTGGATTTCCCGGTGGCGGTTACCGTGGTGGCCGATTCCATCGATACCCTCCAATTCACTCCCGACTGGATATTTCCTAATCTGGTTCGCTTAAGGATCGCCGGCCGTATTCCAAGACAAAGAGAGATCGAGGTAACTCTGGATCCAGCCGGTGTTTTAGATATTGCCGATAATCCTATGCCCGATTCAATCGTTGCCTTTTCGTTCAGGCTTCCGCCGGCCGATACGATCGGATATGTCACCGCCTCCGTCGACCGGCCCGGGGCAGCGCCGGTGATAGGGTTATTGAGGCCGCAGAATAGAGGCGGAAATGTCTATGGGTCGTCCTCGGATAAGTCAGGCAATATCTCTTTTGATGCAGTGCTTCCCGGTTCCTATCGGTTTGAATATTTCGAAGATTCCGATGGTGACGGCAGATGGTCGCCGGGCGTTATCGAACCATTTAAGCCCGCCGAGCGGTTCTCGTTCTTGGCCGATTCCATTAGCGTCCGTTCCAGATGGACCACCGATATCGGCAAAATTGAATTACCGGGCCAGAGCCGGTGAAAAAGATTGACTTAGAAAAGTTATATGTTATTATATAAGATATGCTTCTAAGAGGGGCTCTGGGGCCAGTATCGCTGCTGGTGTTAGTTTATGTTTTCCTCATAATCCCGGTTCCCGCGGTTCATGCCGGGGACGGGCCGATAGTCTATAAAGGAATCTTCGTCTCAGACGAGCCGATAAGCGGTTCGATCAATATTACGCTCCCCGCCGGTGAAGTCAATCCTATCTTGGCCTACCTGGAATCGGATACCGGCCAGGAAATCGCCGCGGCTTTCGGCCAAACTAAAAATCGAATTTCGCTCAAATCCTTCAATCAGTCGACCCCGATTTCGCGTATAGTCCTCTTGCTGCAAAAGATTGCATCAGATCCAGATTTGTCAACGGCAACAGTTAAAACCGGGGGGAGAATAATTCCCGGAAGCTGGGATGATCTATCGCCATTTTTACTTGGCAATCTTGCTAATGTTACTGACAGCCTTTCCTTCGCCACTGTGGCGGTGGCCGATACCCATAGAGTCGGATTCAACACCACTACTGCCCCTCTGAGTGATTCGGGAATAATCTGGGTAACGTTTCCGTCAGGATTCGATATCACGGCAATAGATAGCGCAATCTATTCTGATAATGATCTCGACAACGATGGTAACGAACCTGTTATAAGATCGATTGTCATCGCCGATCAAACCGTCCAGTTCCAGCTTAATCAGGGCGCTCAACCGGCTGTTGCATCTTCACGCATATCCGTGAAGTCCTGGCTGATCACAAACGATACCGTGGCGCAGAATTACGCGGTTGTTGTAATGACCACTGATTCCACGGGCAATATCGATAACGGCCCCTCTGTCTCCGAGGAGTTTTTCCTTAATCCCGGCCCGCTGGATCACATAACTATAATGCCCGATACCCCGCTTGATGTCCCGGCGGATTCCGTCATAAATTTCGACGTCAGCGGAAACGATCAATACGAAAATGAAATAGATGGCCTTATCTTCACGTATAACGTTACTGTAGATTCCTGCGGTGATGTTATCGACGGGGTTTTTATAGCGAATAAAGTAGGTTCCTGTTATTTCACCGCCAGTGCCGATGGTATCACCGATTCTTCCGGGCAGATAACAGTCGTTCCAGGGCCTTTAGATCGTTTTTCCATCTCCGGCACTCCGCCGACCCGGATTGCCGGACAGCCATTTCCGGCCAATATTAACGTTACCGCATACGATATCAGAGATAATATTAAGACCGATTACATCGGGATCCTCTGGTTTGAATCGAGCGATCCGGGTGCGGTTCTTTTATATGATTCGGGAAATCCCTATACTTTCGACATCGGGGATCAGGGAAGCGCCGATTTTGCAGGCTCGGGTTTTGAACTTCGCACGGCCGGCAGCCAGACGATCACGGCAACCAACGGCACTATTATGGTAGTTTCCGATCCTATTGACGTAAGTGCCGCGCAGATAGATACCTTTACGTTCAGTGTCGGCCCGGTTCAGAACGCCGGCGTGAGTTTTGATTTGCAGGTATTGTTCGCCGAAGATCAATTCGGGAATCCCGCTTCGGATATTGTGCTCGTATCAACTTCCTATGGCGGCGGCTCTTCTCCTGACGGTATCCCGCCCACGTTGAACAATATCAATGTTGTCGATGGTTCTGGATTGGCATCGCAAAATCTGACCAACGCCGTTCCCACCGTATTGAGAGGATCGGTCGCCGGAATCGAGGTAGAAACGGATACGATAATCGTCCAGCCGGGCTTTAGTGGCAGATTCGAGTTATCCGGTTATCCTGATACGACGACCGCCGGCGCTGCATTCCCGGATTCGGTTATGGTAAGCGTTTTTGATATTTTCGGCAATCTGAAGACCAACTATGGAGATTCGGTCTATTTTACCAGTTCCGATCCACAGGCGGTCTTGCCCTTTACGGAGTCGTCCAAATACAAGTTCATACCGGCCGATTCAGGCTCTCATTCTTTTGACGGTGCAGGCTTTTCGCTTATAACAGCAGGTGAGCAGATCATTACCGTAACAGACGATGCTATTTCTGATACATCGGAAACCATCACCGTCAATCCCGGCCAGATCAACGAGTTTATCATTTATGCTCCGCCGGCTCCGGTTACCGCCGGCATCCCCTTTACGGTTGGCGTATCGGAATGCCGCGATTCCTACGGAAATCTCACAAACGGCACGGTCAATGTCGCCGATTCGGTGGGCGGTGGGGCGTCGCCGGATAGCACGCAGCCGGTCTATAATTCCATACGCGTCGTATCGGGTTCCGGCAGCGCCAATCAAACGCTGGTTAATGCCGTCACGACCGTGCTCAAGGGGACTGCCGGTAGCGTCGTGGCGGTTACGGACAGCATTACCGTCGTTCCCGGCCTTGCGGGTGAATTCGACCTGAATATATCCTCGCCCCAGGTGTCCGGTTATTCGTTTACGGATACGGCGGAGGTCATCGCCTACGATCAATATGGCAACCTGAAATCGGATTACGATGCCTCCATTGATACCGTCGTCGTAGAATCCTCGGCGGGCGGCACCATGCAAAACAACATCTTGAATCTCGCCGGCGATTTCATCAACGGTGTGGCTGATCTAATAGCAAAGGGCACGAGATACGACGGGCGTGGGGGGATTATGACATTCTCCGCAACATCGGAATCCGGCGTAATAGGAATATCCGAACCGGTTGTCATGCGCGCTATCTTCTGCGATACGCTTATCATCAATGAGGGAATCGTCTCCTGGGGGGATACTGCTACCGGAGTAATTATCGTTAGCAATGATGGTGAAGTGGCTGTCGAAATCACCGATCTTGACGTGTTTACCGAAAGCGGATGGTTGCTTGAACCGTCGATAATCTCGCCGGATCTTCCAGATTCCATACAACCCGGCCTCGACCAAACGTACGATATCTCGATTCCCATTCATAGCGGTTTTGCCCTGGGGATTCATCCGTTATCGGCGACGGTAGGTGGTTTGTTCGGATCGTTCACCGTCGCCGATACGCTCAGCGGATTTCCCGATACGCTGGAGATTCAATCTGCTTCCCAGATTGATTACGTTGCCGGTTCCATCAGCCGGGATACATTGTCGTCCGGGGAATATTATGCTCTATCCTTGAGACTCGGCAACAGCGGCACCGCCGGATTGGGATTGATAGACAGCTCCTTCCTTTATTTTACCGATGGCGCCCGCGATTTCAGAGCCGAGATTTCCAGCGGAGTTTACCTGCCGCCTGATACTCCCTCGGGGACTGAAATAATTCTCGATTCATCGTTGGTTGACCTAAATTTTATTTCCGATACCTATGAAGTAAACTTTCATTATTTCGGGCAGGAAAATGGACATTTCCTGAGTGGCATCATCGTCTTAATTGATTCTATCACTGTCCAGAGCGGCGTGGACATTAGCTACATAACCGGATCGCTGAATATCGATTCGCTCGTCCTCGGGCAAAATGCATCGTTCGCCGTTCGGATCGGAAATAACGGCACTGCATCCCTGGCACTCGATCATGATATGACGAAAATACGATTTACCGATTCGGTGCGGGAGTTCGTCGCTTATTCTGATACATCCTCTTCCGTCCGCGTCGATGTTGTAACCCCCGGCGATACCACTTTGTATTTCGATCCCACGATTTTATCGCCGGAATTTGCTCCCGGTGAATATCTGCCGGAGGTAGTAATCATGGGCGAACAGAACGGCGTCTTTATAACCACGATCTTCGAGACGGAACCGGATACGATTCAGGTATTATCCAGGGGAGCGCTGAGGATTGATACAACCTACGTTATGAGTCTTAACGCTCCGTTGGTAAATACGGCACAGGATTGTTCTGTTAAGGTTGTGTTGTCCAATCAGGGTCAGGAACCGGTGGATTCCATCTATGTTCATCTATCCAGCGATGGCGCTTCTGTTTTTCCTGAATCGCTTCTTGTAGCGCATATAGGTGGCATGGGAATGATCTCTATTTCGTATCTTCTAACCGCCGGCGTCAATCCCGATTCAGGAGAAGTGTTCTCAAGTTCATTATCAGGAGGAGTGGGTAACGTATCCGGCCTGCCGCCGCAGATTCTCCCTCCTCTGGACAACGCCGCCTTATTGATTATCGAAACCCCGGCGGAATTGGCGCTATCGGCTATCGATGTGGTAGCACCACCGGAGGCCATGGATGATACCGTAACCGTCAATCAGCCGGTCGGGATATCGGCACATGTGAATAATCAGGGCCAGGCCGATATAACCGGGCCTCAAAGACTGATCCTGGATCCGGGTTCCTCCGGTTTTACTATAGCTGATTCAGCAAACAGAGATTATGTTCTCGATCAAGATGTCTTCTGGGATATAACGGCGCCGGGCGATCCGTCCAATTCGGCGATCCTGACGGTGAGATTCTTGGAAAGAGCGAACGATGCTAACGACGGTTCCGATGCGGTCGGGGCGGACTCGATTTCCACCAGGGAGTTCGTTGTCGATACCAGACCTTATTTGTTACATCACCCGGTGATAAGCGATCCCGGCGGAGCCATTGACGGAGTGGTCTCAACAGACCAGATGTTCACATTAACTGATACTATAAGCGTGTTCGGGACTTACGCTAACCTATCGACCTTCGTCATACTATCTCCGGAATTTACGACTGAGGACTCTCTGGTCAAGCATCCGACTGGCAATACGGCATCGTGGAATATCAGGGCTCCGGCTGGAGCAAGGCAGGATTCCATCGGCGTTTTAAGCTGGCTTTACGATGTCAACACGGGTGATTCGATATCGGCGGGCCCCGATTATATCGGGGCAACAGTTGTCCAGGCTGCAGCGCTGAATCTCGGCTCACAGATCATCGCTCCCCAGGCGGCCCTTGATGGTATAATCGAACCGGGGGCTTATTTCGAATATGAGGCCCTGGTGATCAATATCGGTCAGGCCGATGTTGGAGCGGGACGATTATCATTGTACCTCGGTCATCCGGATTTGATTCCGGCGGAGGAAACGGAACGTGATTTTACGCCCGATATGCCGATCATCTGGACTATCACCGTGCCCGATAGAGAGATATCCAATGCCATTCCCGTGTGGGTTGCGCTGGATTCTATTCCGGATGACGAAAACACCGGCGCACCGGCCCTGGTGGTTGACGATTCATCCTCCATTTTCATCACCATCAGAGAGCTGTTGCCGAGGCTGGAATTGACCCCGGGGCAGCTTCATTCCGGCTCGGTGGTGAAAGGCCAGCAACTTGATTTTATGTCGTTTGTCTTGCGCAATAACGATCGCGGCGGATCATTCTCCATCGGCGTAACTCAGATGAAGTTCTCGGTGGAATCAAATCTACTTCCTAATTCGACTGGCCCGCCCGTAGTTTTCACCGGAGCAACGATTCTGGTTGATTCGGCGGAGGTCGCAAGCAGCGAAATTACTGCGAACGAAATCATATTCAATTTCCCCGATACGCTGATTTTCTCTCCCGGGGAGAGCGTTGATTTTACGTTATGGTTAAATATATCGTCAAACACTGAGGTCGGAGATTTCACACTCTCTCTCGACAGCCGAAACATTGAAGGTGTCGCCATCGATGGAGGAGTCCCGATGGCCGAACTAAATGCGGTCTCCCGGCAGGGTGTCCCATTATTCTGGAACAGCGACCCGACTGCGGTGCTGGAACGATCATTTGCCGGTTCGGTCACCAGTTACCCGAATCCTTTCAACCCGAGAAACGGTTCGGCAAAAATAGGAT
>CBEWDL010000015.1:0-30863 GCA_965555375.1 uncultured bacterium | reverse complement strand
GTCATCCGTCATCTGGCGATCGTTTTCAAAGGGCGGCACAAAAACAGGATTGCTCGAGCCCAGATTACCTCTGAAATCATAATGACCATCGCCCAGAAGAACCGCAAATGTGGGAGCCGGCTCCGGCCAATTCTCATATGCATATTTTAGGAAATCCCTTATGGCGACAGGGTCCATCAGACCGAAGGAGAATTGATTATAGATATCTGATATCCTTACAATTTTTGTCGGCATATCATATTCCTGCTCACGCAACTCCGCCAGTAATACCGCCTGATCATAAAAACTATCATAGGTAATTATTATCTCATCGGCCCTGTTTTCTACCGATGATATATCACGGAGATTATCTAATTCATAAAATGATACCGAACTGGGGCTTTTAAGTCTCTGGATGGTTGAAATATAATATTGTTTATGCGATCCTGCGGAAACGGTATCATGAAAAACGAGATTCTGTCCCTCTAAATCGCCGCCCGTGATTTTTACAGGTCTGTTTCTGTCCGATATATCCAGCAATATATATTGCGACGAGACCTCCGTAAGGTTATATCTGATCGTCCCGAAAGTATCGGGTTGCGCAAATAACAGGTTGCCGTCGATAAGCTTCAACCAGCGTCCATAATGAACATCAATATAATCCAGATAGAAATCGGTTGATGATTCCAGGTCGAGACTATTCAGGCCGCTTGATAAATCGACGGTCGAATAGGTGGAAAAATCTTGATTTGTAGATGGAGCAATCGGCCCTACTCCATTAACCCTCAGGTAGGGAGTTCCGGACTTGTGGCGAACAACGATCTGAGCCTCCTGGCCGGGGACGACGTCAAACAACTGCACGGTGGCGCTGAAGCCACTCCCGAAACCCCAATACCAATCGAAATAGTCATAAATACCCGAGGTCGGCGTCTGGCGCCAGAATATCCATTCCTCCTCTTTATGATATTTAGCCGTAAAGGCATCAACGGATACATCATAAAAACCGCCGGGCGTTCCACTTGCAGCGGCAAACCTTAAAGGCGGATTGGAAAAACTACCGCCGATGGTCAGCCAGTAGACGTTTTTATTGGTGTAATGATTCCTGTAATGCTGAAACCGTCCGAGATCTTCGGAATACTCCCAGCTATCGACGGCGTCGGCATAAAAAATAACAAAATCCCCGGTATCAAATTGCCCGTCATCACCGCCGAGAATTTCGACAGGGATCTCTAAAAGCTCAGGTCGCGGATCAAAGTTCGATAACGGCAGTTCCCGGCCGCCGCCATAAAACATCCTTATCTGCGATGGATCAACGCTCAGTGGCTCTATCCCGGCGGCGTTGAATTCAAGCCATCCAAACTTATATATGCCCTCCGATAAAAGCTCTATCCTGACCCACGTATCGGATGAATCGAAAGCGGTGGATGTTGCCGTCAACGAGACCGGCGAGGTGGTTCTCGGAGCAAACCAGTCTCGCCCCGCATCATAGTTTGCCACCATGTTTCGGAAGATTCTATCAAATGCGGCACCCGGATAACGGTAACCAACAGCAAGATTTTCTCGCGCACCGACAAAATCAACGCTTATAGCGATATTCCTTAGAATAGATAAACCCTGTGAATTTTCCGAATAACTGGCGGTGGGGATCGCCAATCTTATGATATTCAGGCCGCGGACTTTATCCATAGATAAGATATATGGTTCGCTTGAGGGCACCTTCGGATTCCGTGCAAGCTCCGAAGAAAAAGCCTCATTTAGCTCTTCGGACGTATGTCGGGCGAAAAATGGCGCCAGCTTTCTGAACGGGACCTCATAATATTCTTCTGAGAGCACCCGAATTGAAACCTCAGCCATAGGAGGCACCGCCAGAGGCACAATCTTAACCGGAATCTCCACCTGTCCATCTTTTCGGATCTGAGCAGTGCGAGGGATCTGGATTCCATGATATCCTTTTCCGGCTGTCTCATCGAGTACAATCGCATGGTTTGGCACGCTATAGCTTATCGTTACACCGGTGATATCGGATCTTAGAATATCGACATCCCTATCGAAAATAGTCCCGGCAACTACAGGACAGACAATTATAGAAATCAGGAAAAATACCCCGAAAATCTTGATTGCAATCTCAAGCAGGCTTCTCATGGGGCCTCCCCATCATATTCAGGCTCAGTCTTCCCGGCTTCCTTCACCGGAAAACGACAAATCAGTTGACAGTAATTCTCCTCGTTAACTTACCGTCAGCTCTAAAGTTACGCAAAACCTTTTAGCCAGTTACGATAGGCAGACCCTTTCTTTTGTTTTCGCAGGATAAAAAATAGTCAAATTATCTAATTTGTCAAGCATATTTTTCTTTTCAAAATTTGGCCGCCAGCATGCTCGCAGAACCGACCGCTCTGAACGCTTTGAAATACTCAATTGCCGTTTTCCTCGCCTCCTCCTCAATAGCCTGCTTATCTTTTGCCGGGATATCATCAATTTCCCCGTAGAACTGCCTGGTTGCGAACTTTGTATCTTTCCCGGCTTCTTTAGCCCATGACTTCATCTGTTGCATGAGATCCTCCGGCAGGAGACGATGAGCGATATTTTGCCATTCGGTGCCGACATTCCCTTTCCTGATTCCATAATCGGCGAATCGGCCCACAAGATGAAGAGGAGTGCCGGTTATGCCGTGCTGGGCGATACAGACGCCGTGGGATTTCACCGCTTCGTAACATTCTCCGGTTCTCACCAGATCGATCGAGATCTCCTCCCCTTCGAGATAATTGCCATGTTTCGACCCATTGTTTATACCGAGAAGATCGGGCGTTATTCCATCGGCAATGAGTCCTTCAATGAAGACTCGGGCTTCTTCCACAGTTGTGATCTCACCGGCAGACCCAACGGATTTTATCTCGCCGACCTCAGTCTCCAGGCCAAGCCCGCGTTCGGCTATCGGTTTTGCCATTCGACTGGTAATCCGGATATTGTCATCTTCGGGATTAAAAGAGGCATCTAAGGCGTATGAAGTGTATCCCACCTTGAGCTGTTCGGCGATCAACTCTTCCGTAGCTCTGATCTCATCCTCATTTGTGGTTTTGACTGTTAGATGATCTCCATGCAAAATAAACGGGCGATCGTAACCGATTTCCTCAGCGTAGGCAATTAGCACTTCGAAATAAGCCTGCGGCGTCATCCCGGTGTAGCCGCCCTTAAGATCCGACTCCGATTTGGCCAGCTCGAACGCCACCAGCGAATCGGTTTCCATGGCCGCCTTCATGATGCCGGGTATCACATGCTTAATCCTGGTGTTGCAGGCCATGACAATGATCTGCTCATCGCGAATGTTCTTGAAAACATCGCGGCCGTTGAGCAGACATACTCTGGATCGGGAGCCAAGTTTCTCCTTGATGCTATCCGGCCTGATATCCAGCAGTTTCGAAAGACTCATTCCTCCTCCTTCAACCTAACTTAATATATATATGTTCCAATCATAATAACCACCAGCCTAATAGAGCGGCCACTATCAACGCCGGCAAAAAATTGCCCACTTTTATCTTTGCTATATCCAGAATATTAAAGCCTATACCCAGTATTAACACCCCCCCGACCGCGCTGATTTCATTCAGCACGCCGGAGCCGATAAAATCCCCCAGAGCCATCCCCAGATAAGTCAGCGCTCCCTGAACAATAAATACCGTCAGGGCGGAGAATATAACCCCGATACCCATCGTGGCGCTCAAGGCGATAGCCGCCGCGCCGTCCATCAACGATTTAATGTAAATCAAGTCTGCCTTTCGGGCAAAGCCATCCTCCAGGGAACCCACGACGGTCATGGGGCCGGCGCAAAACAGAAGCGATGCCGTCACGAAACCCAGAACGAAAGTCGATGATGACGAGCCAACCCTCCTTTTCAGCCTCTCCCCCACCCGTTCCAGCCACTCCTCGATACCTATGATCTGCCCGATGATGCCCCCGCCAACCAACGATCCCACGATTAAAATCAACTTCTGCGTTCCCAGTGCCATCTGCGTTCCGATTATAATTGTTGAGAGTCCCAGACCCGATAATATGATTCTCTTTATAGATTTCGGCAACCGCGTCCCAACGAGTAAACCGAGACCCGACCCTATAAGCACGGTGACGGTGTTAGCCAGATATCCCCAGATATGCATCAGGTTCCCTAATTAATGGATTTTGGATTCTGCCGCAAGGGATTTCATCCCTCGCTTCCGGGGATTCCCCTTTACTTAAGTTCGGGATGCAGGGCGCCTATCCGCTGCCTGACAAGCTCCGCACGGACCTTTATCATTTCGGGCTGTGATGAATCAATCAGGCTGTTTACAAACGGTAAGCTTGCAGGCAAGGCCAGATGATACAGCAAATTTAGATAGTTCATTTTCGCAACAAGAACCGAGCTATCCGGCTTTGATTGTCGTTCGACTCTATTGAATTGATCGATGCCCCAGCGATATGATCGCTCGTACCTGAGGATCGAATATAACACGGCTTTGATCAAACTATCAGGATAAGTAGCCAGTAACTCCTGAGCGGGAGGGTAACCGTAATAAGCCAGCGCCGCGGCGGCCTCCTGCGCCAGAAGCCAATCATCCGACCGGGCCAAAGGAACCAGGACCTTAATCACCTTCAAGCGATTCTCTTGAGTTTCCCTCTCGATTTTTCTGAGAACCTCTTCTGAAGCAAAAGAATCGTATTCTTTCACGTAATAAGCGGCCGGGGCATAAAGGCATCCGACCAGCCGAGCCAATTTCCCGGTCTCCGTTTTGGGCAGAAAATTCTCTATCCTGTTCAACAGATCCGAAACCGTCGCCTCGCAATCGGAGGCTGCGGGAGCCGATGCCGATATGCTCAATAATAGAATAAGTAACGTTATCCTCATGGCATTTTACGATTCATCTATCCGGCACGCTGAAGGAGATCCAGAAACTCATCCACTTTCTTTCTTAATATCGACCTGCCGGCATTATTCTCGATGACATAATCAGCCAGGGCCGCCTTTGTCCGCTGCGGGATCTGCGAGCTAATCCGATCCGCAGCCTCTTTTTTACTCAGACCGGAATCCATCATCCGTTTTATGCGAAGATCCCTTCTGGCCGTAACCACGAGGATATAATCGAACCAGTCGGCTATTCCCCATTCAAATATCAGGGCGGCATCGACCACCAGCAGCTTTTTCGGGGATCGCGCCCGGCGTTGTTTTATCCAGGTCTTGAGAGTTTTGAGAAGATGGGGATGAATGATCCTGTTTAGTTTCCCCCTGGCCTCCGGATCGCTGAATGCTATCTGCCCCACGAGCCTTCGATCCAGCGAGCCATCTTTATTCAGTATAGATTCTCCAAAAGCATGTACCAGCCGCTTTAGAATTATCGGGACTTTGCCGACAACCTCTCGCCCGGCTTCGTCACCGGATAGTATAATCGCCCCCCTTTCCTCAAGGTATTTTGCCACCAGCGACTTACCCGCCCCCGGCACGCCCGTTAATCCGATAATTGGCATCAGGTTTTAGCTCCGGATAGATAATTATAAGGCGAGAACCACACCCATCAATGAGCCTCCAGCCAGTTGTCGCCGATTCCGATATCGACGTTTATCGGCACTTTCAATCTTACGGCGCCTTCCATTTCCTGCTTGACCGTTTTTTTCAGTTGATCCAGCTCATCGATGTGGACATCGAATACGAGTTCGTCATGAACCTGCAAAATCATCTTAGATTTCATGCCTTTCATGGCATCCGCTATTCTAATCATGGCGATCTTTATCATGTCGGCCGCAGTGCCCTGGATAGGAGTGTTGATAGCCGTTCGCTCGGCAAACTGCCGGGCCTGTGTCGATTTGGCATTAATATCCGGCAGATACCTTCTTCGATCGAACAGGGTTGAGACGTATCCGTTCTCCCGGGCGAATTTCTTTATATCCTCCATATATTTTTTAATTCCGGGATACCGCTCGAAATAAATATCGATGAAATCTCTCGATTCACCTAAGGAGAGCTCTGATTGCCGCGAAAGCCCGTAAGCTGTGACTCCGTATATGATCGCAAAATTCGCCGTCTTGGCCGCCCTCCGCTGGTCGTCGGTGACATCATTAATATCCACTCCATACACCTCGGCTGCGGTCCTGCGATGAATATCCTCGCCGGATTTGAATGATTCAATCATCGTCTTATCGTCGGCGAAATGCGCCATGATTCTAAGTTCAACTTGCGAATAGTCGGCGGAGAGAATCTTATAGGCGTCGCCGGCGGGGACGAACGCAAGCCGTATCTCTCGTCCCTCTTCCGTGCGGATCGGTATATTCTGCAGATTGGGATCAGATGACGATAACCGGCCTGTAGCTGTAATGGTCTGATTGAAACTGGTATGCACCCGACCCGTTTCCGGATTCACCATAGCCGGTAAAGCGTCGATATAGGTCGATTTCAGCTTCATCAACTGGCGATACTCCAGCACCATTCTGGGAACGGGGTGAATCTCGGCCAGCTTTTCGAGGACATCCACCGATGTCGACCGTGCACCGCCTTTGGCAGTCCGCCGGGTGGATCTTAGATTTAACTTATCAAATAGGATTACTGCCAGTTGCCGGGTCGAGTTTATGTTAAACCTCTCCCCGGCTTCCTCGAAAATGGCCTCCTCGACGGTCTTGAGCTTTCGGTCAAAATCCTTAGACAGCCCTTTTAAGAATTCAGTATCGATCTTTACACCCGCTTCTTCCATATCTCCCAGTACAGTCACCAGCGGCATCTCGATTTCGCACAGAAGCCGTTCGAGCTTCAACTCTTTAATTCTCGGCTGGAGTGCATTTTTAAGGCGCAGCGTGAAATCGGCGTCCTCGCAGGAGTAAGAGGTTGCCCTATCGATATCAACCCTGGCGAAACTGACCTGCTTCTTGCCTGATCCGATCAAATCCGAAATTGGCATCATTCTATAATTGAAATGCTCCAGAGCCAGGCTATCCAGGTTATGGCTTCTACTCCCCGGATTAATCAGATAGGAGGCGACCATAGTATCGAAATAGGGCCTGTCGATATAAACCTTGTGATTTTTGAAAACCTGACGGTCGTATTTAATATTCTGGCCGACGATTCGCATGCCCGATTTAAAGAGCTTCGAAAATCTTTCCAGAACGTCCTGCGCTGGAAGGTTCTTCCCGGTGTCGTGCCCTACCGGAATATAGAATCCCTTTCCCTCTTCGTATGACAGCGAAATTCCTACAAGACGCGCCTCGAGCGGCGATAACGATGATGTCTCGGTATCTATGGCAACTTCTTTCCGTTTTTCAACCTCAACCAGGATTTTGTCCAGATCCGACATGCTTTTTACAGTCTTATATTCCGCTGAAGGCTTTTCCCCCTCCTCCTTGAAAAGGGATTCAGCCTCGGGCTGGGCGTATTTTTCCGCCAGGCCTTTGAATTCAAGTCGTCGGAACAACTCGACCAGGGCGGCGCTATCCGGTTCACTCAGCGTCAGCTTATCCAGTTCAAGGTCTATAGGGCAATCCGTCTTGATAGTTACAAGATCGTAAGAGAGCTTTGCCTGCTCCTTATAATCCTTTAACGATCTGGCTATTTTCCCCTTCTTCTTCTGAGGGCCGTCTTTAAGAACCTTGTTGAAATCGCCGAATTCCTCTATAAGCGAAACCGCCGTTTTCGGACCGACCCCGGGCACTCCCGGGATATTGTCGGAGGTGTCACCCATCAAGGCCAGCGTATCGACCACCTTATCGGGCGAGACACCAAACTTCTCTTTCACCGCCGAGGGATCCATAATATTGAATTCTCTGGGATGGAGTATCTTGATTCTTTCGGTCACCAGCTGGTAAAAGTCTTTATCTCCCGTAAACATGAGAACTTCAACTCCCCGGGCGGCGGCTTTGACCGACAGGGTTCCGATAATATCGTCCGCCTCGTAACCGTCCATTCGAATAGTGGGAATATTGAAGCCTTCTATCGCCTGGTCGATCCAGGGAAATTGGGTCACCAGTTCGTCGGGGGTTTTGGCGCGGGTCGACTTGTATTCAGGATAAATATCGTGACGGAATGTCGGCTGGGGCGTGTCGAACACCACAGCCAGATAATCCGGTTTGAAATCTCTGATTATTTTGTTCAATGAATTAACGAAACCAAATACGGCTCCGGTGTTCTCTCCCCGGGAATTGATCAGCGGGTTTCTGATGAACGCAAAATAGCTGCGATACGCCACCGCTGAACCATCGATAAGAATCAGCTTACTCATCGGTCTTATAAAGATTCCATTTGAGAATATACTCCTCTACAGCCGGCGGCAACAGTCCCGAAATCGACTGACCGGATCTTACTCTCTGACGGATCATTGTCGATGATACATTCATTGGAGTCATATCAAACGATTCAATCATAGCTGAAAACTTGCCTTCGGGAGAAAAACCCGGCCTGCCGGCAGCCGCCACCTTAACTATCTTGAGAATCCTTTCCGGCTGATACCAGCTTTCCATTTCAGAGATATTGTCGGCTCCGATTAGAAAGTAAAATCCATCATCAGGGTTTTCCCTCTGTAACTCGGCAAGAGTATCGACAGTGTAGGATGTCCCCCGACGATCAAATTCGATCTCCGATATCTTGAATTCGTTCCTCCCCCCTACAGCCAGTTTGAGCATGGCCAGCCTGTCTTGCTGAGATGATATTTCATTTTTCGATTTATGCGGCGGGATTTTCGCCGGAACAAATATGATCTCTTTTAATTTGAGTTTGCGTATGGCCGTTTCCGCTATCGCTATGTGTCCGTTATGCGGCGGATCGAATGTGCCCCCCAATATGCCGATCCGGGACAAAAATCAGCCTCCGCTTGCACTTAATTGCAATTTTTCTATATGCTTTCTCGCCTTTTTCGATAACTTATGATCCGGGAAAGCCATCACGAAATCCTGGAACGTCTGAAGCGCATCGGATTGGCGACCCAATTTCATCTGGGCGACACCGGAATAATAAAGCGCGTATTCGGCCCATTCTGTCCCCGAATAATTATCCCGAACCATATCGAAATACAAGAGGGCCGGCTCATAGTTATTCAGTTTCAGATAAAGTTCTCCGTTCTCAAACAGCTTCCGGGCCAGCTTTTCATACATCCGGTTGAGCCTTTCGCGTGCCTGGGGGACAAGCGGACTTTGCGGATATCTATTCAAGAATTCCGTGAATTCGTCGATAGCCCTGAACGTTTCATCCGGGTCGCGCGAATACTTCGGCGATTGCTCGTAATGACACATGCCCAGTTGAAACTGTGCGTCATCGGCAAAAGGCGATACCGGATAGGCCGTCAGCAGCCGCCTGAACTCTCCCACAGCTTCGGGATAGCTTTCCATGTTGAACAGCGACATGCCGAGATAATATTGCGCCGTATCTATAAAAGTCTGACCGGGAAAGCTGTATATCAACCCCTGAAATTGAGCCTGAGCTTTGAAAAATTTCCCCTTATCGTAAAGCTCCATAGCCTTATTATATTGGTCCCGGGGTGATTGTTGTTCCTTCAGTCCTCCGCGGGAACAGGAGAATACAGATATATATATTGATATTGCCATAATGATAAAAAAGCCAATGCGTCGCATTTTCACCTCATCTGTTTGCAAAGAACAAATAGACCAATCCACCTACTGCCGCAGTTACAACCACAGGCTCGACGATCTTCGTCCAATTCGAACCTGATATATCCGGCGCCAGTTCGGGTATATCCCTGCTTTTGACCAGATCTGCGAATCTCGGCTCTATATCGTCAACGTAGCTTACTCCGATGTCATCGAGACTCAATATGGCGCCCTCGATTGATTTGCTTATGGTGATCCGAAGTCGCGCTGCGAACTCTCTTTTTATCATCGGCTTTCTCAAAAATCCTCTGGAGGCGCCTTTCCCGTAGTCAAAATCGAAGCCCAATACGTCGTAACTGAGGCTATTCATTGACTCGCCGCTGCCGCCGCCGGCAAATACCTCGACCCCCAGCGATCTCAGCGCTTCGGCGATCCCATTGGAAATCGGCCTGTCGATTCCAGATTCCGCCATATCCATTTGAATTTTATCCAACCTGTGGCTTCGCAACGTTTTTTCAGCGGCTTCCCGCACCGATGATATGACCACCTCCTCGTTGGTCGGTATCAGCTTCTGAGCCGATATCGAAATCGGCCAGACGATCATCGTTATTGCAGCTAAGATCAGTTTAATTGGAAATTTCAAATTGTCTCCGAAGTCTTAAGTAGTTGTACCTTACTTTCCTGTAGTAACGTGCCGGAGGCGCAACACCGTAAATCTGGTACTCCCTGGTTACAGTCTCCCCCAGGTTATACGCAATAATCGCATGCTTGATATTACCGAATTTCAATATGAGTTCGAATAAATAGGAGCTTCCTATTTTGACATTCAAGGCCGGATTCTTCAAAGCCTCCGGAGAAGGCCAATCGATTCTCCATCTGTCGGCCACATCCTGCCCTACGGACGGCTTCACCTGCATCAGGCCAACCGCACCCATATGCGAAAGCTGGTTCCTCTTGAATGAGCTTTCAGTTAGAATTACGGCCAGAATCAATAGCGGATCCAGCCCCAGTTTCTCACTTTCGTCGTATATGACATTCGCCAGCGTTGTAATTTCGTCATCGGAAAATCCAATTTGATATTCCTCGATTATATCCAGAATCTTGAGCTTTCTTTCCAGCTCCTCGATACGTCTGTTCTGCTCGCCTATCAGCACTCTCTGATCGTAATAAACCCAGACCAGCCAGATAATGGCGATTAATTGCAGAGAATACAGCAGCAGAAAAGCTATGCCGATAGATCTGGAAACAACGATCGCCGAATTTCTATTATTCCTGTTCATACCAGAGACAAAACTTTTTAATATCAGTTATCAATCGAGGAAAATAAATCGTATGAGTTGGAACGCTCAAATTTAACATTCACAAAACCGGCAGCGTCAGCCTGACATCCTTCTACAATCACCTGCCCGTCAACTTCCGGCGCCTGAAACCATGCGCGGCCATACCCGGTTCCATCCTGCCTTACTTCGTGCAAAAGCACTTTTCCGGTACGCCCGACAAGACCCGTCAATTTGTCTTTCGAAATCTTATTCTGCAAATCCATAAGAGTCAAGTATCTTTCCTCCACAATATCTTTACCTACCCGCCCTGGAAACTCTTCGGCGGGGGTGCCATCCTCGGGAGAATATTTAAAGACCCCCACGCTGTCGAAACGAATCTCCTCGCAGAAATCGAGAAGCTCCTCAAAATCCCGGTCTGTTTCTCCCGGAAATCCGACAATGAATGTTGTCCTTATGGAAATCCCCGTCATTCTCGAGCGGAGCTTCTCTATTAAGGATATTATTCCCTTGCGATCGATTCTCCGATTCATCGACATCAAAATCCTGTCGTTGATATGCTGGAGCGGCAGATCGATATATTTTACAATCTTATCGTGCGCTGCCATAGCATCGATAGTATCGTCATCCAGATGGGCGGGATGGGCATACATTAGCCGGATCCAATCGCAACCGTCGATACTGACCAGTCGGTCAAGTAGCGATGGCAAGGCTCCTGAATTGCCGTTATCTCTACCATAAAGCGTTGTATCCTGCCCGATTAAAACCAATTCTTTGACTCCCTCAGAACAAAGATATTCAGCTTCTCTCACTATCTCCGCCTCGGACCTGCTCAAAAAAGGACCCTTGATATAAGGGATGGCGCAGTAGGCGCAACAATTGTCACAACCCTCCGAAATCCTCAAATATCCATACGGCTGGGTTGGCTTTATTCGTTTTATGAAATTGGCGGGAACCTCAAGCCGCCAGCCGTGCTCCTTGAGTCGGGGGATTAGCTGGTCATGCTTGTCCCATGGCAAAAATATATCGACCTCATTTATGGATCGGTTTAAACTATACCGGGCCGGCAGACAACCGCATAAAACCAGGACCGAGTTTTTCTTGCGTTGCCTGTGAAGCTCGAATAAGGTGTCAAGAGATTCCACCGTGGCATCGATTATAAAACCGCAGCTGTTAACCATCACCAGATCGGCGGAATGCACGTTTTCAGCTCGAACGAGACCGGCGGCCAGCAGGTCTACCTCAATCGCCTCTGAATCAACCTCGTTCTTGGGACAGCCAAGCGTGGCCAGAAAGTACTTTTTTGTCTTTTCCATCTGCCTTTCAATCCTTGTTCAAAACCGGCGAACAATAAATATAAGCAATTACGATAAGGATGGGAAATAAATTGCCATACTCAGGAGTTTACTCGGTCAGATCGATAAAATCGAAATCGTCGGGGATATGCAAGAAGAAAAAGTCGATTTCTCGGGGACGTTTCAGCTTCTGCCGCTTGATGGTCAACATTACATCATCCCCCTTGGAATCGGTATAGGAGATCTCTTTGATTTTCATCTTTCTATCTACGGCGATTACCAGTCTCCCGGGGATAACATCCTCTTTCCCCGCGAGATCGAATACCATACATGAGCCGTCATCATAGTAACTCTGGAGATCGTAACTGTCTTTCCAGTTTAAGATGAACTCGAATGGCATCAGAACACGGGCCATAGGTTTTTTCTGAACCTGACGGTGTCTCATGGACATAACCCATAAGGTATCGCCTATTGCCACTATCTTTTCCAGATCGCTCGTCATTGAAAACGTATCCGGCGGCGCATAGCCGAATTCTACATAAGTGGTCTCCGCCTCCTCGAAAATCTCCGAATACACTACAGACCGAATCTGCCATTGAATACCGTCAGCAGAAGCATACTTCTCTGAAATATCGTTAAGAAGCTTCTCTCCGGATGAACCAAAGAGTAGGGCGAATAAGGTTAATGCTTTAATCAATTATTAAACTCGTCCGATTCGAGATACGTTTCTTTGACCAGCACCTCGCGAGCTTTGCTGCCATCATAAGGCCCCACGATTCCCGCGTTTTCAAGCTGATCGATAAGCCGGGCCGCTCGCTGGTATCCAACCCCAAGACGCCTCTGTAAAAGTGAAACCGAGCCCTGCTTGTGACGGATAACCAGCTCCACCGATTCCTTGAACAGCGGATCAGTGGCCGGATCGAAACCCGGAATAGATTCTCGTGAGCTCCTCTCCAGTATCTCTATAGGTCTGGTGCGGAACTCCTGCTCGCAAACAAATTCCACCACCCTTTCGGTTTCGTCACCGGAGATAAAGGCCCCGTGTATTCGTATTGGCTCCGGCATACCCGGGCTGGAGAACAGCATATCTCCCCTGCCGAGGAGCTTCTCGGCGCCGTTGGCATCGAGGATGGTCCTGGAATCGACCTTGGTTGCCACCTGGAAGGCGATCCTGGTCGAGAAGTTGGCCTTAATCAGTCCTGTAATGACATCCACCGAGGGTCTCTGAGTAGCCAGTATCAGGTGAATTCCCACAGCCCTGGCCATTTGCGCCAGCCTTGTGATCAGCGATTCCACCCGGTTCAGGCCGCTTATCATCAAATCTGCCAGCTCATCCACGATGATAATCAGATACGGCAGTTTTTCCTTCTCACGTATATTGAAATCATCGATATTCCGGACCCCCGCCCTGGCAAGCCTTCTATAGCGTTCCTCCATCTCGAGTACCACGTCGCCGAGCAGTTTCTCCGCGTCCCTCATCTCCGTAACGACCGGCTTTTCCATGTGAGGCAAACCGTTATAGACAGAGAGTTCGAGCCGCTTGGGATCGATCAGAATGAATCTCACCTCATCAGGATGCAGGCGATATACAAGACTGGTTATTATACCATTCAAACAGACGGATTTTCCGGAGCCGGTCGAACCCGCAATTAATAGATGAGGCATCCTCGCCAGATCCGCCACAAACGGCTCTCCGCTTATAGTTTTCCCGAGACCCAGAAGAAGCTTGGAATCGGATTCCGCATATCTGGATGACGAGATAATCTCCTTGATATAAATTCCGCGCTTGACCCTGTTGGGAATTTCAACGCCCACCGCCGGCTTTCCCGGAATCGGCGCTACGATTCTTATTCGTTCAGCCTGCATGGCCAACGCCAGATCATCGGCAAGATTGGTGATTTGCGATACCTTTATCCCGCTGGCGGGCTTGAACTCAAAGCGGGTGATGATCGGACCGGGGAATATGTTGACTTCCCCTGATTCTATCTCCACACCGAAGGTAAGCAACGTATGCCGCAACGCTTCAGCCGTCTCCCGATAGGTCGGCTTGTCAGGCAGCGGGAGATCCTCCTGGGGATCGTCAAGAAGGTCGAGAGGGGGAAGCTGATACTCACCCTTTTTTCTGGGAGCAGCGACGACCTTTCCCTCGCCAGCGGACTCATCGCCCATCTTCCGCAGCCGTTTGACCGTACGCTCGTCGGTAATCATTTCATCTTCGGCCCGTGCTGACGATTGCTCGCTAACGGCTTTACCTTCGCGCTTTCTCCTTATGCGAACCAATCCCGCCAGAAAACCTTCCTTTTTGACGGGAGCAGGCGCTTCCTCGACCACTCTGGTCTTAGTCTTGCGGATTGATTTGAACCATCCCGAGATCCTGATCATCGACCCGGATGCAAACGACATAAGATCCTTGCCCCATTTCCCAAAAACCGACGGGATCACTAAAACCATTCCCATAACGATCACAGAGATCACCAGCGTATAGGAAAATACCGAGCCAAATAACGTCAGGAGCACGTGCGCAAGGAAATGGCCGACCGCCCCACCGAAAGTTACGCCGAGATCGCTGTATCTATCCAGACCGTGGGGTAATGAAATCAAAGTCATAAACGCCAGGACGAAGCCGCCCGCGATAAGGCTCAAGCGTCTTAAAACAAAAGGCGATTTGCCGAAAAAGCGGTTTACGCCCCAGGTCAATAAGAAGGCGGGGATGAAAATAGAGCAATATCCGAATATCATATACAGGGCAAACGCGATCAACGCTCCGACAACCCCCCCCTGATTGCTGAGCCCTGTGAAAATGGCACCGTATTCCCCCGTGGATAGGGCGGTCTGTATTTTTGCGTGGTCTTCCGAGAAGTCATAGGAGATCAAACTGATAAATAAGAGGAGCGACAGCGCCGAAAGCAGAAGGCCGAGGATCTTGTCCTTTTTATCTTTTTCCAGTTCTTTTAGTAATTTCATACCGGAAATCTACCACCGTGAAAAGTTGGTGTCAACAATTTAGACAATCAATTTAGGTTATACGGCGCACTGTACGCCCAATAATATGGCACGCCGCGATAACGTCCGTAGACATACGATGCGGCTGCCCTATGTGATCTGCCGAGACTTTTGCCCTGGCGCAGGTTGTCCAGGAAAATCCAGTAATAATGGGATAAAGCCTGATTGGGTATCTCCCATAACGTTTGAATCGCTCCTCCATAACCGTCCCGCCTGGCCCGCAGAGTCCCCAACCGCCAGTCACCATCGCCATCATACATAGCCGGCTTGATATAGCATAATACTGCGCCTTTCAAATTATCGCCGTTTACCGAATACCTATCCGGTGAGAACCTGATGAAATTATCCTCCCTCCCCAGGCAATCGCCAACGGCTTCCGACAGAGAGTTTACGATTCCCATCGTTATATCGTATCCACCTTCGCCGCTCTGAGCGAAACAGGGCATCAACCTGCGGTCCATTTCTTCGGGGAATTTCGATGGTAAATGGACGCTTCTGGCCAATGAAAACATCTCCGCCAGATAATCAGCGTCCGGTCTTTTCAGGGCCTCAAGAGGAAATTGAATAAAAGCACCGTCCGGCACCAATAATATCTCCTCCCGCTTTTCCATCAAATCCTCGAACGGTAATATCATCGCTGTATACCATTCTTCAAGAATAGAATCCGCTTTAGCCTGGTATCTGAGCATCTCCGGCAATAGTCTTAGCGTTTTCGAGATATCGTCATGATCGACTTCAATGATGTTATACGAAATAGTGTCGCCATCTACGTAAAATAATATCATACCGGAGGGCCGCCGGTAAAATCTTATCACACCCTGAGAGATGTTCAGGTTCCGTCTAAGGCTCTCGACGGAGGATTCAGGTTCTCCCCAGAGCACACCGTAGCGCGGTTGCTCGGATAGAAAATCAGCTATGATTACCCGGAAGCTTGTTCCCGGATCTTGTTCCATTATTTGCAGGTAATCGTCGATCAATTCAGTTTCTTTATTATCGAAGATGCCGGATGAGAGATGCAACGCCGCGATTTTGCTCGAAAATCTTCTTTCATGGAAATCTATTGTGCCCTCAAGGTCCCCGGCCTTCAATTTCGCATCGGCTACTGCATAGAATAAGTCTTCTAAGTTTATATCCAGAACATATTCGTCGCGAATGAATTCAGGTTCGGGAGGATATTCGCGGCTTACCGAATCCGCCTGCAGGATAAATGTCTCGTATGAGCCATCATCCGATGCGAGCGCGAGGTTATATAATAACCGCCATTTAAGAAATCTCGCTGTGCGGTTATCATCTGATTTGAGGATTTTCATAAACAATTCTCGCGCCGCCTTTTTATTTCCGGTCGCCAGCATTCCAGTCCCAATCTCGTAACCGCAAAGATCCCTTATAAACTCATCGGGTGATTCCTCCCTGATTTGCATAAAGACTGAATCCTGATTATACCCCTCTTTTGCGCGAGTTGCCGCAAGCTTATACATTAAAAGATCGGGATAGTCGACAGTCGAATCCCGGCTCTGAAACTCCAGTGCCAGCTGATATTGATCCACCGCCAGATCGAGATTATTCATAGAATACAGAATATTACCCAGATTATGATGCGCTTCCGACACGTATTTCGATGATCGTCTCCCGCGTGCGATGTTTAATGTTCTGAGGCCGATCTCATAGGAGGAATCATGCAGGCCTCTGCGGTGCATAAGATCACTCAACAACATAAGAGCGTCGAGATTCCCGGCATCCTCCTCCAGAATTATATCAACGTATTTCCGCGCCGCCAGCGGCTGCCAGGACTTAAGATAATTCCCTGCCAGAAGATTCAAGCATCTGCGCCTTTTCTGAGAATCATCTGTATCCGTGAAATATTTCAATGCCGATTTCAATACAGCTCTACCGCTTATATACAGCTCCGTCCTGTCATAGATCTCTCCCAGAGACAACAGAGCCGTATATTTGCCGTCAGCCTCGCCTATTGCCCCATATATCGACACCGCTCTATTTATATCCGATTCGGCATTCTGAAAACTACCCGACAACGAGTATGCCTGGCCCCTGATATTGAACTCTGCGGCCAGAATAAGAGAATCTCTGGCGGCATACGAGAGTTCGATTGCCTTTCCTGCCGGCTCAAAAACTTTTAAAACTTCATTTTGAACATAATAGGATTCCGCCAACTTCAAATAGAATTTCGCCATCAGCAATGTATCGCCTGTCAAATTTGCGAGTTCGATCATTCTCTGTAGTGCCGAGATAGACCTTCCCAACTCCCCGGCATCAAATGCTATCTGCTGGTACCTTTGCCATTCCGAAATCAGAACGGCGGTATCCTGAGCAACGGTTTCTATGAGCGACATCTGTGCATTCAGCGCACTCTCATAATCATCAAGATTGATATATCCATCGACCAATCGTTTGCTGATACTCCTGCCTGCATCGGGAAATAAACCGGCTGTTCTTGATTGTCTCAGAGCCAGAGTATAGTATTCCACTGTCTTTTGCCAGTTGCCCCGGATTGCCGCCTGGTAGCCGGCGAACATAAATTCCTCATACCATGCCACCGATCTGTTTTCTCTTTCCGATGGATCCCAACCGCCGTGGCCGTAATATTCCGGATCTCCGCCCATCGAACCCACCGTCTCCGTTAAAACCTGTCGGGTAGACGAAAATGATTTCAAGGGGGATAGTCTCTCAAGATTTCCAGAGAATTCTTCGATCAACGTCAGGGATATGCTATCGCCCAGGGAACCAGGTATGGTTATAACTGTCCGCAATCCTGCATCAAACAAAACCCTGAGCACCGCCCATTTATCTATGGCCTCTGCATCCTCAAAAAAATCCAGAAGAATCGCCCCGAACGATGCCGTTGAAATTCCGAATAAATCATGTATGTAAAACCTCGATTCCGAATTGACACTATCTGAGATGCCACCGTATTTCCAATATGACATAAGGGGATTTTCCCTATCATAATAAAGCTTCCCGTCGAAAACAAGCCAGCCATATCTTTCTGCAGTTCCCGAATCCAATAGCGAATCCGGCGTCAAATATCCCGCACCCAATCTCTTCATAAGGCTATCGGCGATAATGGACCCGTTAAATCTAACCACCGCCACACCATCGAGCTTCAACGGCAGATGCCTTTTTTCTCCATATGCCTCTGCCAGAGAAAAGCAGTGTTTTATATCTATTTCCGGAAATGCTCTTCGTACAGGTTCGGTCAATCGATCTCCGAAAGCATCGTTAAGGGCAATAGTAGCGACTTTCTTATCCCTGAATTTCGCTATAATTATTTCCCGGAGATTATTCTCTTCCACGTTAATTCGTACGGTTTCGATTCCGGTTGAATCGCATAGCCAGAGTATGGTCTCGTCGCCGCATCGGTATGGCATTATGCAGATCTCCTCCGATGGTATATTCCTGATTGCAATTTGAGGTGAGGGTGTATCAAGGAAAAGCCGCGATAAAACAGTTGAATTCATCTCGGAAATCTTTTCTTTGATATCGAGAAACTGCGAACGTAGTTTAAGCTTTTTTTCTTTCGTCTTTTTCAGTTCGATTTGACCGCTGATCCCAAGCGCTTCAAGCTTGCGTTGGTTTGCGCCGAGCCGGATCAATTCTTCCCGATAACGTCTCGCCTGCTCGATATAAGCTTTAATAAGATCGTCCTCCGGAAAATCACAAGAATGCAGGTTCAGTACATTCAACAATGCTATCTTTCGCCATCTTTCGAGATAACCCAGCGCCAAAAGCGAATCCCCGGATTCAAATGCGCTCTTTATGGCCTCCGAGTAGAGTTTTTCAATCAATGGCATCTCGTTTAACATCAACTGCCCGGGCGGGAGACTCTCGAATGATGTTATCGATTCCGTGATCAGATCCCTACCACTCTCGAGATCCATTTCCGAATGCAAACCTTTCAAGCCGATAGCCCTGGCGTAGATAATCTCCGAGCCGGATAACATAGTTTCCTCCACGGCCCTGGATATCGCCGTCCGATACCCATCCTCGTCTCCTATCGCCAGAGATAAAACAGCTTCGTTGAGAGAGAGTGAGGCCGCCAGGCCGGGATCCTCGCCAAAGGCAACTTCTGAAATGCCTTCCCTGAAAAGAAACCGGCACCTCTCGAGAGATAATTTATACTTATCTGTTTCGGCGCCCAGGTTTTCAATCCAGCGTTCGAAATCAACATCAGTTTCTATTGTGATCGCCGCCATTTTGATCAGACTGAGTTTGAATTCGGCTACTCCAGCTATATTTTTCAAATTAGCCCTTGCCGGCCCATAGGTTGGAGGAATTCTCTCATATAGTCCAGACGATTCGTCCTTTAGCTCTGTGAGGTTCTGGATATGAGATTCAGATGATAGGTCCCTTGCTGACGACAAAACTGCCACGGCCCAATTTATCAGCTCGATATATGCTTTTATATAGTCGTCCTGTTTGATGGACAGCCGGTATCCTTTCCGAAAAGCCACTGCCGCCGAATCCAGATACCCCATATCGAAATATGCCCGGCCGAGAGCGTTCCGGATGCCGCCGGTATTTCGCTCTTCTTTTCCTTCGGAAAATATTCTTAATATTTCTTTATTAGTGTTGATCGCATCTAAGTTCGTATTCTCCCCATAGGCCAATCCAGTCAGCAGGGCCCTATCCGCGGCTACGCTGAAGCCTTTCGGATATATCGATCCTCCATAATTCATCGGTTCGAGCTTGACGGTAGGTATCTCGATGCCAAAAGGCCAGATGATAAGCTTAACCCGATCTTCAACCGCAACTCTATGATCTCTGGCCTGTCCCAAATACTTCAATGCCCTCCGCGCCGACTCAGCGGCCAGCGCATCCTCACCGAATGACGCATAGCAGACAGCCGCACCTTTCGTCAAATTCGCCATCATCTGATGATCATTCTCCGAAGAGTAATAGGGAAGCGCTGTTTCGTAATATTCCAGCGCCTTAAGATAACGGCCCATTAACTGATATATAACGCCTAATTTCGCAGCATAAGCCGCCTGAGCCTGGCCATCCGAGGCTGCGGCCGCCTGCGAATATAATTCCTGGTAATGGACGCTTGCTTCTTTCAAGCTGTCTATTTGAAAAGCAGATTCTCCAAGCTTGGCCAACAATGATTTCTCCCCCGAATCCATCATCTGGGTGGAGTCGATCTCCATTGATCTTATATAGTTTTCGTAGGCCATCCTGTACTGCCCCAGCCCGTAGTAGGCTTCGGCCGCATTCAACAGGAAAGCCGCCATAAGTTCAGGATTCCCTTTCGCCAGCGATACGCCGGTCAATGATGCGTCCACAGCCTCCTCATATAATCCCAGAGCTTTTTTCGATCCGTCTTCGAGAAGGCAATTAACGTAACCTAAGGAGAGATATGGGGGAGGAAACCTATAATCCTGTTCGATGGCCTTCAGAAGCAAACGGCGTGCTCTTTTTAATAACGCAGCTTTTTGCTTAACCTCATATTCCGTGACATACTTCAAGGCCATAAAATATATCTTCTTGTTTTCGTCTGCAATTATTCTGCCGACGTCTTCCCAGCGGTTCCATCCACCACCGCGAGCCAGCGCTTTTGCCAGGCCCCAGAGCGCCTCGTAGTTCTCGAGATTGGTACCGATGGCCTGCCGAAAATACATCTCGGCTTTTCGGGGGTCCTGATCCATAATATTATAACCCTGCATGGTTTTCAGAGAACTGAACTTTCGTTGGAAACTTAATCGCGAAGAATAGGACTCCATATGGCCAAGATAATGCCGCGCCGAATCGAAAGAAGCATCCGCGACCTGTAAATCCGATTCAGCCAGTCGCAGATCTCCCAGACGTTCAAAAGCGAGAAACCTGAATATGGGAAATTCTCGGAAATCGTTAATGATTGCCCGATACTTCCACTCCGCCAGTTCCATCTGGTTCGATTTAAGAAACCGCTCTCCCTGTTCATACAGTGCGGCCACCGCCAGATTCCCGTGCTCCGGATAATCGGCCTGGATATTTTCCAGTTTTCCAACGGCGACTTCATCATCGAGCGTTCCTGTCAATTCTATCAGATCGCTTATGGCCGAATCCAACAGAGCCGGACGCCCTGAGAACCTGCCTAAATAATCGATATACAGGGGCACCAGATCCATGGGATCGCCAACGTAAGCCCCGCTGATATTGCGCAAACGCCACATCTCAAGTTTCGCAATGATTTCGTCGTCACCTGTAAAACGCAGCAACGCTTCCACGATAAGCGAATTGCCCTCCTCAAGCTTGCCGCTTAAATGGGAAATCTCGATGCCGAAAAGATATGCCTCTTTTACTGTCTTTAATGTCAGCCCGTCACTCTCGATAATGTCCCTCGCCAACCGATGCGCGTCATACCAGGCCTTGCCCCCTGACTCCGCCCTGAATATCGAAAACTTTATCCGCCCCGCTTTTATTGTTGCCAGGGCGCCGAGCTCCCTATCATCGCCATCTATGGCCGGTTTGAGAATATCTAAAGCAAGATCAGTCATAGCCAATGCTCCGTAGAGATCGGCCGCCACGAGCAGATAGTTTTTGCACGTATCAGGATAATGATTATACGCGGAAAGACAACCTGCTGCCGCTATCAATGTATCATTTTGAGTAATCGAATGCCGGAGCAACGAATCGCACAGCCCGATCTGTTCTAAAGCGGCGGACAATGGCGGCGCCAGGCCGTCTGGAGAGAGCGAATAGATGTCGGCATCATCTGAAACAGCAAAGATTTGTCCTTTAGGAGAAAGCGCAGGTTCCCCGAAAAAAAAGCCCGGATAAAACCTGAATACGTTTCCGGTATCCTCCAGATCATATATCATCAATTCGGGTCGGTCATTTCTTGTAACAAAACCGTCCTCATCGGAATCTGTTGTATGCCGGGCGAGAATTATTCTGCGACCATCGGGATAGAAGGCAGGATTCGAGACCACGCCAGGACCGGTCTCGATATTCTGGATAGAATCTCCCTGCAGGTCGTAAAGCGCCAGGCGGCCGGGATTAACAAGCCCGTCGCCGACCTTTGCAAAGACAATCCTCTCCCCCGACGGAGCAAAAGCCGGATCCAGACCAATCGGCCCCGGCGCTGTCGCCTCCGATTTTATGTTAAAAAAGTATATCCTGACATTTTCATCGCCCTTCTTGTGGATATAGGCTATAGTCTTCCTGTCAGGAGATACCGCCGGACTATCGAAATAACCCTCGCCGCCAATGATCCTGCGAATATTCTCGCCCTTCAGACCGGATACATATATCTCACCTCCGCTGTTGGCCCGTGTCGATACAAACACCAGCCTATCGTTTCCTAAAAAGCAAGGAGCATAATCCGATGATGTGTTAGCGGTGACTTTCCGCCTTTCACGTTCTTTTAAGTCCAATATCCAGATATCTTCGTTGCCGCTGATATCGGATGTATAAGCCAGATATCTACCGTTAGGGGATACCGACGGATCGAATTCGGACCCGAAAGAGCTGCTGATGAGTTGGGGCGGATTCATACTTCCACCAATGCATGGCACTCTACAAAGAATGAGCAATGCTATAGCAAATGATATTTTCCGGGCGAAACTCATTTACTTTCTCGCCCAGGTACCCTGCTTGTCTTCTATCCAGGTTCCGGTCGGCGAAACCCTGGCCATCATCTCGGCAAAATTCTCTCCGATTGCGGAAAACTCCTCGTCCGGCTTCATCCCCTGGGATCTGCCATAGAATTCCATTATGATGGATCTGTCGCTGTTTTCCGCTTCGACCACCCTCGCTACGGCGTCGTATTGAGCTATGCTGTCGGACATGACTTTTAGAAAGCCGTCATGCCGTTCTCCTATGTAGCCGCTTTTCTTGAGCTGGGCAATATACTCCTGCATGGTTTGACGCCTGATCTGCGCCAGTACCAGGCGCCTTCCCGCTACTTCATCAGGCGACACGGATGTATCCACCACATCGTACGGACGCTGATCGTATCTTATGGCCGCCGACCATATTGCGGCCGTGGATATGGGATCATCCGCAATTTTCGCCGTAGATCCCAGAAGCTGGTTTTCCAGGGCTGTCTTTTCCGATGTTATAATAACCTCCGGCGGCTTTATAGTGCAGCCGGACGACGCTAACATCATAACTGCGATGGTAACAATTATTCTCAATACCATGGATTCTCCTTTATGGTGTTTATGATTGTATTCAAAGGTATTCGGCCATATTCTATGGGCATAGGTACCCTTATAATTGGGATGATATCCGCGAAAAACGGCTGATCCATAGACAGGCTCGGATACATGGCGCCATGTTTGATTTCGAAAGAAAATCTCGTCGGCTTGTAACTCATATCAACTATACCAAGCAATTTCTTATTGAGAAGGCTCCTCGTCTCTGCAACACCCGGATTCTGATTTTCGGGGTCTATAACGTCCAGAACTCGATCCACCACCTGCGGCCCCATCTCCGATATATGAAATGTCCCCTCTATTGAGTAATCCTCGCCTGGAGCTATAATCCCTCGTCCCATGAAGGCCGCATCAGCCGTGAAATTGGCCTTGCTCCTGTAAGGCCCGAAACCATAGACGAGCTGGTTAAAATCCAGCGAGGCCATTTCGAGATTTATATTATATTCGATATTATCATAATCAGGATATTCCCTCATTAAATTGACCTTTCCTAAATCCAGATTAAATCGGCCTATAAAATTTCCTCCCAGTAGATCGCCGGAAAAATAGGGAATCTCCAGGACCCCATTTTTTAAAGAGATATCCGCCTCGATATCGGTTGCGGAAACGGGTCCGACGGAGATTATTCCTATACTGACACTTCCGAAACCGGTCGCAACGTTGCCAAAAGACCTATTTCGTCGGTAAATAGAATTACCCGGTGATTGTTTTTCTTCGCTGCCTATAAAGAGAGAATCATCAAGGTTCATTGAGCCGGAAAACGGTATTCGACCATTGACGGCATCGCAATAAAACATGTCAGTCCCGGTCAATACCAGATTCTCAGGCGACACATCGCCGGAAAACCGAAATATTTCTCCTTTTTGCTCGGTAACCATATCGACGGCCAGATCGCCCCGCATGGATATCATACTGTTCAGCGCAACAGTTTCCTCGGAACGGAAATCCAATCGCATGGTGAAATTCGAAAAAGGGGTATCCCCGGCAAAGCCGAAATCTCCGGCGGCGTAGATCGCGCAACTAAGCGATGGTATCCGGGCCGCAAAATTAGTCAGGCGCCAGGTAGTATCGGATGTTGAAATAATCTCGCCCTGAAAATCAACCCCGGGAAAAGATAGATCTGAATAATCTTCTGCATACAGTTCACCGATATCTCCGTCGAAAGAAATTCCCACACCATCGTCCGTGATCTCCACCTCCGACATGCTCACCAGTTGAGAAAGCAAGCTCCGGAAATCCTCGACCAGAAGATCTGTTGAGCGGATCGAAAGTTCCGATTTTCCTGCGATGGAAACGCTATCGCGAGGGCTGGTCAGACGACCCTTCAGACCGCTTTGCCCATATATATCCACCGCGCCGATGGCCGCCGAGAGGGATGGAGGAAAATAGTCCGGCAGAAGTGAGTTGTCGATATCCATCTCGAAAATCAATACCAGACTGTCCCCTGCGGATTTTCTAAGAGGGTAAGTCGCACTGCCACTGCCGGTAATCAATTGCCCCAGAGCATAGTCGACAGAGGAACGTATTAGATCGTCCCTTATGAGCGTTGTTGATGTGACCTCGAGATCCTGGTCGGCTACCTGCATTGTATCGCCCTGAACGATAATGTTAATATCTTCCGCCCGGGCCGCAAGATTTGCCGTCAATGAATCCAATACACCGGCAAGATCGACCTTTAGATCAAACAGACCGAATACCGTTGTATCCTCTTGACCTGCGGCCCGAGATGATACCTCTGCTAAGTTCACGTTGGAGATTTTCAACTCTCCGACGACTTTCGAATTCTCACTGAACGCCGACAGATCGATCTCGCCGCCGAGGAATTCTTTTATATCCGATGTAATGTTGAGAACATAATCCGACTCCGATATCTCGGCTTCAATGGCCAATGAGATACCCTCGAGCAGAAAAGAGGAGCCGTCGGGAGTCGACCCGCTTACCGATTCGATCGAAAGCGAAGTGCCGAAAATGATCTCATCCAGATCACCATCGGAAAATAAGAGCCCGTTAATCCCGCCTATCCTCAGTCTATCGCCGAAATCAAAGCCCAGCTCTGAAATATCGAGCGTGAAATTATATCCTACTCCTCCGGGCGAGTAAGTGAATTTACCTTCATGCAGCGCAATCTGTCCCTGAGATTCCATCGGTATACCCAATCGTTCTGCCAATTCTTCGAATTGCGCAACTTCCCATACAGTCGTATCTGCTTCGATCTTTATTTTCAGTCGATCTCCGAATTCCAATTGACCCGTCAAAGTCGCAAGGGATTCATCATTTAAATTGAGGCTTATTTTCTCTATGCCGACATCTCGCTGATTCAGATCTACGGTGGCATCGGCGCTGATATCTATCTTCCCGATATTATAGCTGTCCTGGGTATTTATCGTGATGTCGTCCAGACTCAGAGTAAGATTCTGCGGCGTTTTATCGAGATTGGAAATTGAGCCTTGCATAGAAAACCCGAACCGGCAGCCGATATCGAGAGTATCCATAGCGTAATGAACTACACCATTATATCCTTCAATCAGGTAAATTAGCGAAAGATCATCAGCCCCCCCGTAAGAACCCCCATGCAAAGCGATATTCAATGTCAATTCCCCGTAAGGCCCGTCAATTTTGAGGCCGTTTACTGCACAGGTATCGATAGCTATTCTTATCGGCGGCGGAGACCAGGCTTCGGGTTCCTCATCAGGCGATTCGGTAATATCGAAATCGGGAATCATGCCATAATCAAAATAACCTCCCGCTATAATAACCTGCTCAATCCGAAGTCTCCCTGACAATAGAGAAGCCGGAAGGATTCTCACATAGAGCCTATCAAGATTGAGCCAGGTCGAATCGGATCTTGAATCGGTTACCGATATGTTCCCGACATTCATCTCCAGCCAGCCTGAGATTTCGAACGAACCGATTCTTACGCGGCTGTTGAGGTTTTCGCCAATGCGGTCTTCCAGCATCGATTTCAGACGCGCATCCGTATAGTAAAGCCTTGAAGCTGCTATTAAGAGAAGCAGGAGAAGCACCAATCCCGACACTATTACCGCCGATATTTTCAACGTCCGCTTCATGATGAAAATGTATTCAAAACAAATCTGCCCTGTCTATAAAAAAAGACCTCGCATCCGATGCGAGGTCCCAAAACGATCTTCGATCTGCGGTTACCTGACAGCGTCCTTAAGCGCTTTACCGGCTTTAAATTTCGGCACCCTGGCTGCAGGTATTCTGATCTCAGCGCCTGTCTGCGGATTGCGACCGGTGCGGGCCTTCCTCTTGGTGACATCAAATGAGCCAAATCCGACGAAGGTTACCTTGCTCCCCTTCTTCAGGCTCTTGGTGATGTTTGTGATCATCGATTTCATTGCTCGCGTGGCCTGGGCTTTGGTGATTCCGGCCTCTGTCGCCATCCTCTCGATCATTTGTTCTTTTGTCATAGCTCCCTCTTGGTTAATGGTTCATACTGCCTTCAACTAAGGTTTCTATTACAGCCTGCCGATCCCTGTCAACCCTTTTTTGGCGCCTATTCAGCGAATTTTGCGGTTAAAATATCCGCCACGACAGAGACGGATTAATAATATCCTCCCCTTACTCCGCCCTCAGATTTTTCAATCTTTATATCGGGAAGCGACTTGATATTTATGCGAATGTAGTATCCGGCGATCCGTCCCGACGGTATCCAGGTAAAGATTCCTTCCCAGCAATGTAGATCGCGCGCTATATCCAATGACTGTGAGGCTATCCGCTTATCTTTCATATCATATTGACAATTATAGGAGATTTTCCATCCGGACGTGGGTTGCATCTGCAGCCCGAGATTCAGCCATTGCGTTTTTGTCGTGCCGGATATGCCTTTCGTAATCTGATACCGGTGTTTGAGAGTGAACTCCACTCCGACCCCGGAGAATTCCGTCCGTTCAGATCTGCCCTTTCTGGGGAATGACTCCCGCGAACTCTCCTCAGAATAGGATATTGAGTCCTGGTCCCCTTCCTGCTTTCCGGCTCTGTATCCCCCCCTTATTGTGGTATTGATAGAAGCGCTTTTCAGCCGCGGATTGGTTAACGGCCGCCTGGAATCGTCAAAGTTATAGAAAGAGTAGGAGGCATTGTAATCGAGATTAACGTGCGGTATGGCCGCGGTCCGAATAGAACTTGCCAGGTCTCCTATTTTCTTCTCTTCCGCAGCGAAATTATAACTACCTGAAAAATTCATCGTAAACAGGTCGATCTTCTTCTCGTTATCGCCGGAGATATATTTGGTCTGAAAAAGATTGCCCAGAGAATAGGATAGAGATTTGGATCTCCTGGAGCTGGCCCCCACACCGGTATAGCTGCGATATTCCTCGTTTTCCTCTATCTCCGGCGTAAAACGATAGGATACCGATGGGGTCACCACGTGGCGGAGGCCGGCGATTCCCAGCATATTCGGACGGACGGTTCCGTAGAGGGTGGTATTGGTCGATACGTTCAGATTATAGGTTTTCCTCGTAAATAACCTGTCCGTTTCCAGACCCAGGCTGTCCACCTTAGGATTCCATTCGACATGATATGTCGTATGCGTCATATTAATCCCCGGACTGACGGTCAGTACGCCCAGAAGCTTCTGCGGGCTTGATAGAGACGATGTCGTATGAACAGTCTGATGTTCTTTCCAGTAATCGCTGTTCTGGAGACGTTGCCTGAAATTTTTCCCCGTAGATCTGATAGAAAAATATACGGAATGGTAAAACCGTTTTTTGATTTCCTCAGGCTCCTCCCAGGGTTTTGCTCTCTTTTTTTCGCTGGACTTACCCGGCTCCGGAAATATCGGAAGAGATGATCTGGAGAAAGTTATCGATGGCAGAAGCTGCTGTTTAACGTCGGTATCCAGATTCCAGGTTTGGTCGGCTGCTATAACCAGTGATGACGATTTCCATTTCTTGGTCAGGTTGGCGTTGGAGCGCACCGTTCGGTCGAGCCGCTCCTCGGGATCATATACGTTATCCTCTATGTAGCTCTTGTCAGACACGAAACTTCCGGAGGCAGCCAGATTCGTGGTCGGAGATATGGTCTGTCGATGGGCAAAATTTATCCTCCATCTCGTTCTCAAGCTTTTTTTATAATCGATCCAGTCCGTCTCACGAGCAAAATTCACCCCCACTGAACCGTTGAGCCTGTAACGAAGGGAATATCGGACGTTCGTATTCAGGATCATTCTTTCGTTTTCATAAAAATCCAGGCTGGTCTCCAGATCCCAGTATTCCGATGCCGCCCAGTAGTAGCCTAAATTCCGTATGAATCTCTCCCCCCTCTCGAAATTACCGATCTCGAATGTTAGAAAGCCGGAATGACGCCCCTTCCTGATCGGGAAGACATAATACGGCAGGGCAAATACGGGGAGATCTCCGATATAGAGGATTACCGGCCTTGCAACCACCTTATCTTTGCCGATCATCTTCATCCGATCGCTGTGAAAATGATAATGGGCATGCTCGGGATTATCACATGAGGTATAATTTCCCTGTGAAACGAATAAAACATCGTCGGATACCTGTCTGATTTTCTCGCCCCTGTAATAACCTCCTTCATACTTGGTTCGGGCCAGCGTAACCTGGCCTTTTTTGGTATCCATATTGTAGGTCATCTTTCGGCCTTCCAGTGTCTCATTACCCTGGATCAAAACCGGAATTTCCGTCTCGTCCTCTGTCGTATCCGCGATAATGCCCCTGGCCGAGAGAATTCTGGTGTCGATACCGTAGCGGATATCACCGGCGTTCAAGATCATATCTTGATAGCGGAGTTCGGCATTTCCAAAAAGGTTAATCTCCGATTCATCGAAACGGTAATCAATTTCGCCGCCGGAATAGCGAGTGGTATCATATTTCGGCTCTTCGGCACCCTCCTCGAACTTGGGTTCCACATAATGACCCCGGGCGCCCCCCGATATGAATACCCGATGGATTAAGCCCTCGTCGAAATAAAGGGTTATGGAGTCGCCGGAGGCGGTGTTGGTGCCCCTGGTCAGCGTATCCGTTATGGCGGGAATATATACAGAGATGGCGTTGTTTCTCATCACCGCTTTATGGATCTCATCCTCCGCGAAAAACGCCTCCAGCTCCCGGCCCGTGAGTTCCGCGGTGGTATAATCTTCAACCAGCGTATCCGGCTGGGTTTTGTAAAACGCTCTGGCATCGCCGTTCACCAGCAGCCTATCCATCTGCTTTTCCCGGGTAAATATAGAAATCGTGTCACCGGTCAGTTCGTTTTCGCCATAGACAACGGCCGGATCGATCGTTAGAACCGCCCTTTCCGGGTCTCTGAAAAACTCGGCATGGCCGCTGGTGGAAGTCATCTGTTTTTTGATAATCTCCACAGAATCGTAGGCCACCCCCCTATTCTCCTCTGCGAAATACTCCATCCGGCGGGCCTTGATCTCCATCTTCGCCAGATCATCATAAGGGTTGAGAATGAGAACCGGATCGCCGACCGCATTGAGTTGACGGCTTTTGCGGAAATAATCCGCATCATCACATAAAAGGAGAATCTTCTCCTCCTCGTCCTCCATCATCACATCGCCCCTGGCGGTTACGCGCTTATCGCGACGGTAATATGTGACCGTTTGCGCCATGATCCGCCTTTGTTCATCGATCACCAGGACCGAATCCAGAAATTGCACCAGCCCCGATTTCCGATACCAGGTGGCCCTCTGGCTATAGAGATCGATATCCTCATGAGATAGATGAACGTTGCCCACCAAGTTGACGATCTCGCTGTTTTCCCCTGAACTTATGAGGCGATCGGCATGTTCAAGCTTCAGTGGCGCGGGCTTCTCGCCAGCCGAGACTTCGCCCGTCGCAAGAATCAGACAGACAAAGGTAAATATGAGCGCAACCGCTCTCATACTCACTTTTACGACTGAATAGCCTATTTTCATCAGTCTCTTTATATCAAATTATGCCTGTATAGGCAACGAGAAAGGCGAGACATAATGTTGGGTTCCAGATCCAACACATCACCGTCAGCCTCTGAAGATCTGACGGCGCCTGAAACTGAAATTTCCAAACGAAAGAGCCCGGCCGGATAGTATGGCCTGGTTTATCAGAGCAAATGATAAAAAAATAGCATGCCCATCCTGCAGATAGGCATGCCACCCGAATAATTCACTCGCTTTTACCGCAACAGCGTCATCCGGTTAACCTGGTTTGAGCCGTTGGATTCAAGCTTATACAGATAGATGCCGCTGGCGACGTCCGTGCCGGAATCATTGGTGCCGTCCCAGACGATCTCGTGATCTCCGGCATCAAGGAGCAATGATATAAGCGTTTTGACCCGCCTGCCCATCAGATCATAAACGACTATGCTCGCATATGCCTTCTGCTCCAGAGAGAACGATATACTTGTCGATGGGTTGAATGGATTGGGGTAGTTCTGGCTGAGGCTAAATATATTCGGCATCGGCTCTGTTTCATCGTCGATACCAGTTGGCGACCAGGTGATGCTGATATCATCGATATAAATACCTTCGCGCTGGCCGGAGCTATTGGTCACCAGGTGGAACCTCAGCCTGACATCCGGATTGCCCGCATAGTCGGCGAGGCTGGCCGTATATTCCACAAATGAGAATTCCGATCCCG
>CBEWDL010000014.1:0-31290 GCA_965555375.1 uncultured bacterium | reverse complement strand
TGATTTTATTTAACGTTCGGTGGAGGACATCGAACTGCAGGATATCCGCACCCATTAAATTTCAGACGCCTATTAAAAAATTCTCCTGGGGGTGAAAAGTCAAGAATAAAACTTGCGATAATTCTCAAAAGTTGTAACCGCAAAAATTGGTGTCCCTTACAGAGAAAAAAATCTAAAACTGAAAAAAAAGAACGTGAGTTATGCGAATGGCTTGACCATCAGAGAAGCCATTGAAGATAATTCTTCAGTGAAAATGACGCCCATAAAACTCTAAATGTGCATACAGCTATTGACACCGGTGGACGATTGTTGTAATTTGGGCGTCGATTTGCACCAGGGAGGACCGGGTTCCGTGTGGCACACTCGAAGACATGGATCGAAAGGAAAGACTGTGTATTGGCTAATGTGCCTGTTAATTCCGTTTGCCCTGATGGCCGGGATACCGGCTGGAGCGCAGGCGCCCGAAGGCTTTCTAGCTCTGGGCGACAGCCTCCATGATATATACGATTACGACGGTTCAATATCATGCTACCGTGAAGCCTGCTCGCTTGACAGCAATAGATTCGAATCGTTCTGGAAACTGGGGCGAAGTCTTAACCTGAAGGGAGAGACGACACCGAAGGATTCTCAACTGGCAATCTTCGAGGAGGCCAGAGACGCTGAAAAGCGGGCTCTGGAATTGAATGAGGCCGATGCGGATGCTCATTTCCAGCTGGCGCGCGCCCTGGGTAAGATCGCGCTGTTCAAGGGGATATTCAAATCGGCGAGCCTTGCTAAACAAGTGAGAAGAGAAGCCCAACGGGCTTTACAGCTTGATTCGCTTCATGACGGCGCCTGGCATATACTTGGACGATGGCATCGCGAGGTGGGTAAAAAGTCAAAGATCCTGCGTCTTCCCATGGGTCTTGGCGCAGCCAATAAAGAGGACGCTTTATCCTTTATGAAAAGAGCGGTGGAGCTTAACCCGGAATACGTCAATCATCACCTCGAGATGGGGATAACCCACCTCAGGTATAAGGACAAAGATGCTGCCAGGTCGGAATTCGAAAAGACTCTGGAATTGCCATCGCAGCGTCCCCTTGATGAGAAATACAAAAGCGAAGCGGAGAAATATCTGGCCGAAATGGATCGAAAATGATTTATTTAGGCTTTTTAAAGAAAGGGAAAAGGATTAGGAGGCAATCGATAATTGAAGCCAAACACATAATGTCAGGAGAGGCAGATGGATAGGAGAATCGCAAGAGCCGTATCCATGCCGGCGTGGGCAAGATTCGGTTCTTCGCCAAAGTTAATCTTAACAGTCGTCCTTGCGGCGATGGCCCTTTTTGCAGAGGGAGCCATCGCTGGCGGTTACGCTCTTTCCGGGGTCGGTTCCAGGGCTATAGGAATGGGTGGGGCATTCAGGGGTCTGGCCGATGACTGGAGCGCCGCATACTGGAATCCGGCGGGGCTAACCCAGCTCGAGGAATCCGAATTTAATGCCATGCTGGTAGCCATATCCCCCAGGATCCAGTATACGCCACAGATCACCTATGGAGGGCTCGAGGTCGGATACAGGAACGGTCTTACACGATACCCCAATGACAAGACGGCCTTCATTCCCGATGTTTCCGGGTTTATTAAATTTGAGGGATTCGAAGAATACACCGTGGGTCTGGCCATATTCGTTCCCGTGGGCCTCGTAAGCGAATGGGATCTGTTCAATCCGACGCCCGCCATGGACATCAGGAATCCCTACCCCTGGTATGATCATAAGGCGTTGCTGTCGGTGATAGACTTTCATCCCACCATCGCCAGATCGTTCATGGATGGTAAACTCAGTTTGGGAGCGGGAATGTCGATTCAGAGGGGGAGCGTCACGTTCAAAAAAACCTTTCTGAAACCATCCGGTATCCCGATTCCTCACGAAAATCTATTGATCGACACCGAGATTGAAGGTGACGGATGGGGTTATGGCGCGAATTTCGGGCTGCTGTACAGGCTTTCGGACAAACTGCAGTTCGGGATTTCAGGCAAGACGGGCACCACACTGAAGATGGAAGGCACCGCAACTCAAGAGCTGTATACTTTCGATAACGAGGATCTGAAAAATTCGCTTCTTAGCTATGCTACCACTGAAGCCGAAAGACAACAGATACTCTTCCTCTTCACCACCGAAAATCACATGGCCATTCTCGACGGTAAGGCGGACATTAAAACGCCGGCCGATATAGGGTTCGGCCTGGCCGTTAAGCCCACAGAGAAATTGACCTTAACGGGCGAGGTTGTTTATACCCAGTGGTCCTCTCTGGATTCGATCTTGATCGAAATGGAAGGCTTAGATCCATCGGGGGAGCCGGCCGAAGATTCCCCTCTAATGTTCAACTGGGATAATACGGTGCGGTTCTCCGCCGGAGGTGAATACCAGTTGGCAGATCCCCTGGCTTTGATGTTCGGGTATTATCTGGATCCAAGCCCAATCCCCGATGAGACGTTTACTCCCCTGATCCCGGATCTCGGTGATAAACATTCTTTTAATATCGGAGCCGCTTTAAGCTTTAGCGACTTCGAGTTGTCGTACAATTTCGAATATATCAGCTTCGCCGATAGGGATGTCGCCACCTTAGACGATGTCAACGGAGACGGGGCGTTTGATAATTATCCTGGTCTGTTTGAGAGTTCCCTGTATGCCTCTCACCTCTCACTTACATACAGGTTTTAGAGGGGAGGATTGCGATGAAAAAATTAACGATACTACTGCTGATTGCGGCACTTGTGCCGGCTTTGATTCAATGTTCAAAGAGGGATAACCCCCTCGATCCCACTGACGTGCCCCACGGTCTTTACTGGTCGCTGGCATTCGATTCCGAGGCTATATCCGGCGACATTATGCTCAGCAACCCGGGGCGCGAAGTGCTGGTCTATACGCCTCCGGGGTATCCGGAGTTTGAATCCATTACTCCGGGCGATACTACCGTCTATGGTGACCCCGATGATCCCGATTCGGTTGTGATCGTATCGCCGGACACCAGCTTTATCGATTATCCGGTTCTGTATCTGCTCCATGGATATGGCGGAGATCATACTCTTTTCAAGGGGGTATTTGGTTTAGCGGCGACCGTGGATGAACTCGTGAACCAGGGACTGATCGAACCGATGATCGTGGTAACGCCCGACGCCTCCAATAAATTGGGAGGAAGCTTCTACACGAATTCTTACATCCCCGACAGTTCGCAATCGTTCTCCGGGCTGTTTCAGGATTACATCACCAATGAGGTCGTCCCCTTGATAGATTCTATTTTCCACACCATAGCGGACAGGCAGCACAGGGGGATAGCCGGGCATTCGATGGGGGGCTATGGGGCGGTAAAGATCGGCATGCTGAGAAACGACCTGTTTAGCTCGGTGGCATCCATGTCGGGTCACCTTGCCTTCATGGGCGCGTATCCGGATGAGTCAAACCCTTATGCGCTTGGTTTGTTGACGCTTATGCCGGCCATGCAGGCGGAAAACGGTTTTGTTCCGGGTGATCTTGCGTCTTTCTATTCGATATCGCCCGGCCCCGGCAAGGATCTTACAAACATGATGTTCGCCATGGCGGCCGCCTTCACCCCGCATGATCCTGCCGATCCGGACACGACCTACGCCCATGCTTTCACCGTCGCCGGGTTTGCGGGCCATGTGGATCTGCCGTTCGATGTTAATGGGGTGCTGGTGGACTCGCTCTGGGCATTCTGGATGGCTCACGATATCACTGCGTTGTTCTCCGCCGGTTATGGCGCCGTTTTCGATAATACGGATCTCTATATTGACTGCGGCGAGCAGGACGATCTGCTTTTGCAATATCAGGCTCTGGTATTCGCCGACTCTGCAGGAGCGGCCATAGATCAGTTCGAGATATACTCCGGATTCGAGGATATTTTCGACCCCGACCACTCTACTTTTGTAGCCGAAAGGCTGAGAGAGGTTATCAAATTTCACGACAGCTCGTTCAACCAGTAATCCGATCGACCTTTGATTTATTGGGCCGGCCTTCTGGTCGGCCTTTTTTTATTTTCAAGGCAGTGTTGATTCAGCCTCCATTCTGATGGCGATTACATTACAATTAACCGGGAGCCGCACCTTGCATTCAAAAATTGGGCCGCCTGGCCAGCCCGGGGTTCAATGGTTATTCCTGAACCGTTTAAGGTCGGCTCCCTGTTATTATGTCTTGACCGAAAATGAAGCTACTCGTATTCTTCGGTTAGCCTCGCAGATGAGAGAGGCGATCTGATGATGGTTAATTCTGTTCGCTTTAAGTTCCCCTTTTATATATCTGCTATAGCGTTGTTGGTGATTTTTTCCGCCGGCGCACTTCACTTCCATGTCGGGGGCGGATTTCATAAAGATTGCCCCCTATGTATACTTTACGCGTCGCTATCAATTGTGCTTATTCCGGCTCTGATATTCATTTTAATTCTGCCCCCGGCCAGACCGTTCTCAGAGACGCCCCAGACGAGTCACCATACTCAACTTTTGACAAATAATCATACCCCGAGGGCGCCGCCTCTCTCCTGTTAGATTCGGTTTCTTTGAGGCATTGGACCCGAGTGGCATCGGGTCGGAAGAAGCTTTATTAACAGGAGAATTATGTGAATAGGTGTATTGTTTTTGCGGTTACGGCCATAGTTGTCGTTTTCAGCGGCAGCTCTATCGAATCCCAGACCCAGGTAAATCCCGATATCAGTTTCGTTGGAGATTCGCGGCTGAGCGTAAGGCAAAATGCGCCGCCCGAAATCGGGGATAACGGGCTGGAGGTAGATTTTCATGAATTGGAGATTGCCGCTACAGGTTATCTTAATCCCTTCTCCCGTGCCGACGTTTATCTCGGTATTCATGGAACTGAAGGTCCGATTGAAATAGAGGAGGCCAGCGCCACTCTTCTTCGGGGGTTGCCGTTTAATCTTCAAATGAAAATCGGCCAGTACCTGGTCGACTTCGGCAAGTTGAGCACCCAGCATCCCCACCAGTGGTCCTGGATGAAGCGGCCGCTGATGCACCAGGCCTATTTTGGCGGCGACGGGCTGAGGGATGTGGGACTTAATATATCCACATTCCTACCCATTGGCACCAGCGCGTTTACAGTATCCGCCAACCTCTTACAGGGAGACTTTTTTGGAGGACACCACCATCACGATGGCGAAGAACACCAAGACGAAGCTGAACATGAACTTGGCGGAAGCGGCAGGATCTCGATTTTCACATCCATTTCCGATTTCACCTCGCTTGAGGGGGGAGTGTCAGGATTATACGGTCAACATGATGCAGCCCATGATCACTGGACGACCATGGGGAATCTTGATCTTAAGCTGAAATGGCGTCCCGACATGTATCGCTCTTTAACGGTCGTGGCTGAGGGGCTGATCGGCTACCGAGAAGTCATAGCGGATACTCTGGATGAAACTTCAACTGAAAATGTCAGTTCGTACGGTCTATTTGCCGCGGTGGACTACCAGTTCAGACGTCGTTATGATGTTGGCGGTTTTGTGGACTATGCCCAGGATCCCGATGACAGCCATGATCAACGTATCGGATTCGGCTTGTTCGGCGGATTCTCCCTGGCGGAGGAGACCTACAGGGTTGGATTACTTCTAAGACATGATGACGGAACCGATTTTGAAAAAGGCTTTCAAACTGCGATACTGCAATTCTTGTGGTCTCTGGGACCCCATAAACCTCACGTTTATTAGAGAGGTGCGGAAATGAAAAAGATATTAATAAATCTACTTATAGTCGCGCTGACCGGAAGTGCGACAAGCTCTGCCGGAGTCAGGGTGGTTGCCTCGACGTCGGACCTGAAATCAATTACCGAATATATCGGCGGCGACCATGTCTCCGTGAAAGCGATCGTTTCGGGAAAATCCAACCCTCATTTCGTGGAGGTTCTGCCAAGCTATATGGTAATGGTGGCCAGAGCGGATCTGTATCTGTCAATCGGCCTCGATCTCGATTATTGGGCGAAGCCGATTATCGACGGTTCCCGGAACGGCAGACTCGTGATCGTCGACTGCTCCGAGGGGATAGAAGTTATGGAGAGGCCAACCGTGAAGGTCGATGCCTCCATGGGGGACGTTCATCCCCAGGGGAATCCGCACTACTGGCTGGATCCGGAAAATGGTCTGGTTATAGCTCGCAATATTGAGCGCGCCCTATCGCGGGTTGACCCATCCCATTCGGCGGATTATCGCCAAGCCCTGGAAAGTTTCGAGCAAGAGCTGAACCTGAAAATATCGGTCTGGCGGAGAGAATCGGAATATCTCAAAGATCTTGAAATAATCGGTTACCATAATTCATGGCCGTATTTCGCCCGCGCATTTGAAGTACGCGTGGTCGGATTCGTGGAGCCGAGACCGGGTATAGAGCCGACGCCGTCCCATACCGCTGAATTGATAGAACTGGTAAAAGCTCGGGCCATAAAACTTATTATTAAAGAGCCATATTACTCGGATAGAACACCCGGAGTAATCGCCAGAGCCACCGGTGTGAAGGTGGTCGATCTGCCGCTGTCGGTTGGAGGAACTAAAGGAGCAGGGGATTATTTCTCCCTGTTTGAGACCATACTGGTCAGCCTGCGTTCCATAGTGGAGGATGCTCAGTGATTGAGCTTTTCTCCTATCCGTTCGTTCAATATGCTCTGCTGGCATCGTTAATATTGGCTGGTATACACGCTTATCTCGGTTTCCACGTGGTCAGTCGGGGTGTGATTTTTGTCGATATCTCTTTGGCTCAGGCGGCGGCATTCGGCAGGGTGGTAGCTCTATTGACGGGGATGCCGGAACATTCTATGTCCGCCTATTTTATTAGCCTGGCCTTTACTTTTTTCGGTGCGGCGATCATTTCCGTGGCTCGCACCAGGGACGACCGAATTCCTCAAGAGGCGTTTATCGGTATAGTCTACGCCGGTTTTTCCACCGGAGCCATACTGCTTTTAACGGGACGTCCCGAAGGAACCGAGGAGCTGCAAAAGATGCTGTCGGGATCGCTTTTAACCGTGACAACCGGTGATCTAATCTCCATCACCATACTGTATTCGGTTGTTGGCCTTTTCCACTGGTTCATGCGGCGGCGGTTCTTCCGCCTTTCAGAGGATAGGCCCGGGGCGATCAGGGACGGCTGGTCTGTAGGCTGGTGGGATTTTCTCTTTTACGCATCGTTCGGATTCGTGGTGACATCATCTGTGCACATGGCCGGTGTCCTGCTGGTATTTTCGCTTCTGGTAATCCCGCCTGCCATTGCCCTCTTGTTTACCCGAAAAAAGGGAAATCGCCTGGTCCTCGGCTGGGGTGTTGCCGTGCTCGCCAGCGTAATTGGAATAGCCACATCCGTGGGAGCAGACCTTCCCGCCGGGCCGTCTATCATAGCATCCCTGATAGTTATCCTGGTGCTATCGGTGGTTGTCAAGAAAGTAAAAGCTATGGTGAGGGCCGGAAGATAGAATCCCATTCTGGCCGATCTGCTGTTTATTTTACAGAAAGAAGCTTCTCCGGGCGGGCGTTTGTATGGATGAATCCGTTTACAATGGTTGCATCAAAGGTTCGAGTCTCCCTCGCCAGGCTTCCCCTCAGATAAACCTTGACGATAAGAAATCAACGCCGATATTAGCTGTTGTAGCAAGATAACATTGGCAGAAGAGATCGATTTGAGCCTTCCCGAAAAAGAAAATACCGACTTGATGGCCGGTGAAAGATTGAAGATGGGCCTGGGATTCTATATCGAGACCTATGGCTGCCAGATGAACGAGTACGACTCGGAACTGGTGAGATCAATCCTTAAAAAGAGCGGGTATGGCGAAGTGGAGGAAGCGGAGAGCGCCGATATAATTTTGCTAAACACCTGCTCGGTCCGGGAACATGCGCACAACAAGGTTCATGGGCGGCTTCAGCGATTGCAGCGTCTCAGGGTCAACAAGCCTGTTATTATCGGTGTCCTGGGATGTATGGCTCAGAATCTGAAAATGGATCTTCTGGAAAATTCCATCCATGTCGACTTGGTGGCCGGCCCTGACAGCTACCGTAAGCTGCCTCGCTTGATTGACGAAGCGAGGGACGGCAATGGTAAGGCGGCGGCAATCGATCTCTCGGAGTTCGAGATTTACGATGATATCTATCCGGAGCGCAGAGAAGGAGTCAACGCCTGGGTTGCAGTTATGCGGGGTTGCGATAACTTCTGCACTTTCTGTGTGGTTCCCTACACTCGCGGGCGTGAGAGGAGCAGGCCGCTGGGGAGCGTCGTGGATGAGACCCATAGCCTGGTGTCGGCTGGATATACGCAGGTGACACTGCTGGGGCAGAACGTTAATTCTTACGAGCACGACGGCCATTCGTTTGCCGATCTCATGAAGGCCGTAGCTGAGGTTCCCGGTATTAAAAGAGTCAGGTTCACATCGCCGCACCCTAAGGACTTTCCGGATGATCTATTTGAGGTGATCCGGGATAATCCACGAGTCTGCAAACATGTTCATCTCCCTTTACAAGCCGGTTCCAACAGGATCCTAAGATTGATGCGCCGGAGGTATACTGCCGGCGAATTTATGGCGTTGGCCGATCGAATAAGGGATGAGATTCCGGAGATCACATTGACTACCGATGTTATTCTGGGATTCCCCGGTGAAACGAGAGACGAGTTCGAGGAGACCGTTGCTGTAATGAAGAGGGTAAGGTTTGATTCAGCCTTTATCTTCAACTACTCCGAGAGAAAGGGAACAGTGGCCGAACGGAGATGGAGAGATGATGTCCCACCGGAGGAGAAAAAATACCGGATTACCCTGGCCAACGAAATACAAAGAGAAATAAGCCTGGAGCAGAACAGACGCCACATCGGCCAAACCCACGAGATTCTGGTTGAGGCTCCGAGCAAAAGAGACAGCAATGAGTGGTACGGCCGCACCGATGGCAACAAGATGGCTATCTTTCGCAGAACCGACCAGAAAGTTGGCGATTATATCAAAGTCAAGATCACCGATGCCAGCCCGAATACTCTGAAATGTGAAGTGGCCGGGGGATAACGGATGACTGAGTTGGAGCGACTTCGCTTTCCACCTCTAAAAGCTCTATAAGGTCTATTCACCTGTTCAGGAAGGCAGATCGGCCCGATTTTATATGATTCACAAAATGTCGTGAATTGAGGTTCCAGAGAATGAGAATCGTATTCAATTGTATAATAGTAAATCGGAATAATACTGTATCTATTGAAATAGACTATGGGGCTATTGCTTTTTGATTGGCCGATATTTTCCCATCCGCCAGTTTATTAATTACGAAGCGGAGCTTGCCGGTTGCGCCTCTCTCCAGATCATCCATATACTTAATCTCGATAGCCGCCTTATTACCCATCCTCTCCCTGGCCGCAAGAAGCAACCTCTCTTCGTCGTTTGGTGAATATTCGGAGGCTCTGACGATTCTAAATTGAACCTTTCCGGGTTCGTCCTGGAATAACTGCGCTTCCTTGATAACGGTCATATCCTTGAATATATGATCCATTCGCCCGATCCGGGTACCGTCGTCAAGAGTAATATAATCCTCAATTCTGCCGTCAATCCAATCGATTATCCTTCCAGGCCAACCGCAAGAACAACTTTTTTTCTCAGGTGAAATATATGCTATATCTCCGGTATCATATCTTAGCAGAGGGAAAGCGTAATTTGCGAAATTGGTTCCAACGATTGAATATCGATTTCCTCCAATCGGAACAAGCTCCACTCCGGCGAAGTCCTCATCGACATGAAGGTTTCCCCGGGGGCATTCAGATATATTGACCACCGCCTCGGCCAGGCCGTAGTGCTGGAATACCCTGGCGCCGAACGCTTTCTCGATAATGTCTTTCTGATGAATCAGCAAAGATTCAGCGCCCGTTGTGATATATTTGATCCGATCTGTCATCTTGATTCCGGTCTCTATAATGAACGAGGCTACCAGCATTAGATCAGACGGGTACCCGTGGAGCCATTTTATCCCGGATTTTTTTATCTGGTCGACATATGCCTGCAGGTTTTCATTTCTCAGGTGATAACCGCTGAAAAAGATCTGTTTTCCCGGTTTGTCGTACCTCCAGAATGGGGGATGACTCTGATTGACGGGGACGATTGTTTTGCCGCCGAATACTCCGCAGGGTGTATCGAATTCGATTCCGTTTCGATTTCTAAATCGCCACCAGATCGCCCATTGCCGATGCTCGGCGTCGATGGTGGTTGGGAAAACAAGGCCGCGGCCGGTGGTACCGCTGGTATGAGTGACCATCGTTTCTCTATCGGAAAAAGCCTCGGATTTAAACAAAGGCAGGTTTGCCTGCACCTCGTCTTTAGTAAGAATCGTGAGACATTTCAAATCGTCCAGACCCGCAATATCCTCGGGCCCAATCTTAAGCTCGGCAAACTTGGTTCTATAATATGGGACTGTTCTGGCGGCATGTCTGACGAATTCCCGTATCCGGGAGTCGCGATACTTTTCTACCGCAGATGCCGGCTGTAATCCCAGGGACATGTACTGCTTATGGATGCCGAAGAATCTCTCGTTATACCTTCTCTTCCGAAGCCTCCAGCCTCCATGGGAGCAGGCTATATTTTGAAATAAAACCGGCAATTTGGTGTAAATTTTCTGGTAGTCAGGCATAATCTATCAATCTCTTATCAAGGTTTCAGAGTGAAACATTTTAAACCGCCAGTTAGGTGATCGACACAATTGCCATAAGATTTAAACATGGCCTGAATTTGCTCTCCATTTTATTGTCTATCCTGTCGTATATTGGCTGCAAACCGCCTCATGGATAGAGGGTGAAACTGCCGCTCGGCGGTCGATTCTCTGTTCGCATGTTGAACAGAATGACAAAACTTTATGCAACTTTTCTGCCAGAGGTTACCCATAACTTAATAGATGCGATTTCACGGCTCGAAAACGGATCGGGATTATTGAGGTAACATATTGGTGCGAAGTAAATTGCGATTTCCATAGAGCCGCTCGCCAATGCGCGGAAAACCTGTTACATGGGGCAACGTTTTTGCAGCATTTCAGGGTTCGATAAGGAGAAAAAGGATGGCTGCAGTAACGATCAAAATAACAGCTTTAATTATCATGACTGCTATTTCTATTTTGCCATTTAAATTTGCCGTGGCCGACTCCACCTGGACGGTCTATAACATGATGAATTCGCCCCTGCCGACCGACTGGGTAGCCTCCGTCGATTTCGATGATGACGGCAACCAGTATATCGGCACTACCGGGGGCGGGCTTGTTCTCAAGCAGGATTGGATATGGACTATCTGGAATGAATCCAACACGGGAGTGCCCATAGATGCGGTTCGTCTTGTAGAGAGAGATCCTCTCGGCAATCTCTGGGTGGCGGCAGCCTCCGGCGATCTGGATTACGGCATTGGACTCGCCCATCTCGAGGCGGTGGATTCATCCTGGACGATGCAAAACGACGGTCTGGAGGCCAGTCAAATAGTGACCGGCATAATCGTTCACGGCGACGTCAGATACGTTTCCACCTATGGCGGGGGGATGACGATTTACGACGCCGAAGGCTGGATAAGATACCGCCATGCCTCCCGAACCGAGTTCATCTATGATGACGGTCAGCAGCGGGTTTTCGATGTCCCTCCCGGCACCTATATCCCCTCTGATTATATCAGGGAGATCGATATGGAGCGCACCACGGGGATTTTGTGGATGGCGACAGCCGATGGCGGGGCGGTGAGCTACGATGGTGCGGAATGGACAACCTATAATCTGGGCAACAGCGGTTTGCCCTCCAATCAGTTGCTCTCGATGGACGTGAATCCTTACAACGGGGAAGTCTATTTCGGGACGATGGGCTTCGGAGTGGCCGTCAAGAGCAATGATCTCTGGACAGTGTATAACTCTTCCAATTCGCCCATGACCAACGGCTTCATATCGACCATCGAGGTCCGTCCCGGCGACGGCGAACTATGGCTGGGGACGGGGTATGGTGTGTGGGTCCTGCAGACCGACAGCGTCTGGCGCAGCTATATCCCGCCGGACAACGATTTCATCTGGGGCGATTTTTACTCGGATATATCATTCGATTCCATCGGTTCGGTTTGGGTCTCAGCGTACGGTGGAGGGATGGCCTCTCTCTGGCTCGATTCGCTGCCCGAGGACACATTGTGTATCGACGTCAACAGGATGTTCATATTCTTCTATAACAATCGGCCGGTTGAGAGGATATTTGCGAATATCGACGTGGCCGGCGCCCCGGAACTGGCAGCCGACGACGTTATATTCTTCAGGCTCGATTCCGATCTTGGAGAGCTTTACAGTTTTGAGATAACATTTGGCGAATTCAAGCCGGGAGATCTGAGCCTGGGTGGCAGGACCTGCTACCGGTATAAGTATGATAAATTGATGGTTGTCCTGGCCATAAGTAACGATGACCCATCCGATATCGAGGTTACGATCAAAGACATGGACGCTGAGATGAATCGGGACAATTATCAAAACACTCTCACCGTCACCATGGGCATGGCTGGCGTGGTGGGAAGCCAGATGATATTACTCAACGGGGGCAACCAGTGGGATGTTCCCGAGATATACGGGGATGAAACGTCAGGCACGGCGCAGGTGTACGGGTATGCTAACGCTCCCACGGGGACGGCCGACGATCAGGTTCCGCTGGTATCGGAACTGGAGCTGATGAACTATCCGAATCCGTTTAATGGGCGCACCAGTATAAGCTTCAATCTGGCAGGCGAGGCGGCAGTCGATATAGCCGTCTATGATATGCTGGGCCGGATGGTCAGCAGAGTGCATTCAGGCTACCTTCCCCCGGGAACATATAGGTTTGCCTGGCCGATACAGTCCGGCGGAGCGGAACGGATAAAGAGTGGAATATATATATATCGTCTCACAGTCGACGGCGTATCGGTGTCGAAGAAGATGATGTATTTGAAATAAGATAGATTGTAATCTGCTCCCGCCCCGGTTGTAGATAAGCCGGGGCTTTTTTTCTGAAGTTCTAATGGTATATCCCGGAAGTAACATACAATAAGAAAAGCCATTGCGACCCCGCAGCAGGCGGGGGAAGCAATCTCAACTCTTTGTATAATGAGAGGTTGCTTCGTCGTCCCGCTGGAGCGGGACTCCTTGTAATGACTGGCATAATTGTTCATTATTGCTGGGACACCACACTGATTCACCTGGAATAAAATCATAACATTTCATATATTTCGTCACGAAAGAGTTGTCAAGCCATGTGGATTAACGGAATCTAAAAGAGATATTTTTGACCATGAGAAAAATACTGTTCATCTGCACGGGAAATTCCGCCCGTTCGATCATGGCCGAGGTCTTGATGAATCATCTTGGAGAAAGCAGGTATCAGGCGTTCTCTGCCGGGGCCGCGCCGACCGGTATTGTCAACCCGCTGACGCTTCGAATGTTGAAGGAGCACGGCCATGATACGATCGGCCTGCGCTCCAAACCGCTGGATGAATTCGTTGATGAGGATTTTGACATAGTGGTTACCGTTTGTGACGCTGCAAGGAAGTCCTGCCCTGTCTGGCCGAAAAAGACTTTGGTTTTGCATTGGAGTCTCGAGGACCCGGCGGCATTCGAGGGCACCGAGGAAGAGAAACTGGCTTTTTTCGAGAAGGTTTACAGACAGGTTAAAGAGAAAATCGGAGTGTTGTTATCGGGAATTTGGCAGGGGCGAATCACAGGTTCGAATGGAAATTGCAATTCGCCCCCGGGCTGATCTTACTACCGCTTGCCGTAAAGGTATGTTACCTTGTGCCCTTTCATCTTCACTTTGCGTCGGAGCTTGCGGCCGCGGGTAAAGCGCAGCAGCTCCATGCGCAGTTGCGAGGGCTCGATCCTGACGCGTCGTCTGGAGAGCTCCTTGAAAACGGTGGCGGCATCGCGGGCCGTCCTGAAGTATCCCGCAGAAAGGAGTTTGTTAAGCGCGGTTGTTACCACGCCTCCGCCGCGGCGCCCTGGACGCTTGACCGCTTTTTTCCTGGCGACCTTCTTTACCGCCCTCTTCTTTTTCGGCGGACGTCCGGGACCGCGCCTTTTCTTGGTGGTTCTTCTTTTCCGGACGACAGTAGAAACCGCAGCCTGGCCGCCGGCCATCAGCTGTAGTAAGAGAATCCTGAAGGCTTCCTTCCGAAGCTCTTTATCCTTGATTCTCTTTACAGCCTTCTCAGCCTGCTTCGCCAAATCCCCATAACTTTTTCCCATGATACCCCTTCCTGGTTTTAGTTACAAAATCGGGCCGTGTTTCCCTCAGCTAATCGCTGATTTCCAGAGGATGCTCGCTTCGCAAAAACATCTTGTTTTCTACAATAGATAAAATACTCAAAAGTCTGAGGAGATGTCAACCTTAATTTTGCTATTTTGCGATATCAATGCCGAGCACAGGATCTTACAATGAGACAAAGGATATATATCGCCAATCGACTATTTTGGCTTTCTGACCTCGAAAGCGTCTATGGCCGATAGGTTGATATAAAGTATCCTCTCGCCCTCAAATCTAATAATCTCATCAGGAAATTTCGTCCTGACAGTCAGGCTGATACAATTGTGATCGCCAACTACTTCCTTTAGGGTTCCTTCGGTCTCGAAAGACATACCACCCGAATGCCAGTTTACCCAGATGATACGATTGACGTATGGCTGCAGGACATCAGCGGCAAAGCTATTCTGGCCGAATGCGTCCGAGTAGAACAGTAAGGATAATAACATAATCACAGCGGAGATTTTTGGTATTACCTTAGAGTTTTTCATAAGCCTTTCCTCCGAATCTGAGTCGCGGAATAAAAAAGGGCGGCTGATTGCCGCCCGGAGAGCAAACGCTATTGTTCTTGTGTGTATTCGCTCTTGCCAAGCACGGCCTGCGCCGCCGCCAATCGGGCGATAGGGACTCGATAAGGGGAGGCTGATATGTAGTCCATGCCGACAGCGTGGAAGAAATTGATTGACTCCGGATCGCCTCCGTGCTCTCCGCAGATTCCGATCTTTAAATCCGGCCGGACCTTTTTCCCTTTCTCAATCGCAAGAGATATAAGTTGGCCGGTGCCATCGGTGTCAAGTGTGACAAAGGGGTCATGTTTGAGTATCCCTTTTTCAAGATAGACATTCAAGAATTTTGCGGAATCGTCGCGTGAGTAACCGAAGGTCATCTGAGTTAAATCGTTTGTTCCGAAGCTGAAGAAGTCCGCCTCAGTAGCGATCTCATCGGCAGTTACGGCACCCCGCGGCACCTCGATCATTGTGCCCACGAGGTATTGAATCTCAACCTTGTATTTTTTCATGACCTCCTCGGCCACCCTGTTTACCACTTCCTTCTGGTTTCTCAGTTCGTTAACTGTGCCCACCAGCGGTATCATGATCTCGACGACCGGCGCTTTTGCCTTGCGGCCGCGAGCCACCTCGCAGGCCGCGGAAAAAATGGCCCGGGCCTGCATCTCGGTTATCTCGGGATAGGTGATACCGAGACGGCATCCTCTGTGGCCCAGCATCGGGTTGAACTCCTTGAGCTCGTCGATCCTGGCAAGAATTCTTTCTCTTTCTCTAATCTCATCCTCCCAGGCGTCCTTTTTTTTCAGATCCTCGATCTCTTTTAAGACCTGGTTTCTGTCGGGTAAAAACTCGTGGAGCGGGGGATCGATAGTGCGGATGGTAACAGGCCGACCGTCCATGACCTCGAATATCGCTTTGAAATCGTTTTTCTGAAAAGGCAGGAGTTTGTCGAGCGCTTCCCGGCGTGCGATCTCATCGGGGGCGAGTATCATTTCCTTCACAATGGCAATCCTATCCGGAGCGAAGAACATGTGCTCTGTCCGGCAAAGCCCTATCCCCTCAGCGCCAAAGGCCAGGGCCTGTGAAGCGTCGGCCGGAGTATCGGCGTTAGTTCGGATCTTAAGCCTTCGGAATTCATCGGCCAATTTCATAAAGGTGGCAAACTCGCCGGTCATCCGAGGCGCGATGGTGGGAACCTGGCCGAGCATCACCTCGCCGGTGCTGCCATTCATCGTTATAGCATCTCCCTCCCTGATGACGTTGCCGCCGACGATCATCTTTTTGTCGACCTCATACACCTTGATATCCTCAGCGCCGGCGACGCAGCATTTACCCATGCCCCTGGCTACAACGGCGGCGTGCGATGTCATCCCGCCGCGCGATGTCAGAATGCCTTTAGCGGCGTTCATTCCGTGAATATCATCCGGGTTGGTCTCTTGCCTGATCAGGATTACCTTCTCGCCAGCCTCGGCGAAGCGAACGGCATCATTGGCAGTAAACACGACCATACCGCTGGCGGCCCCCGGAGATGCGGCTAAGCCTTTGGCTATTACGTTGACTGTGGCCGAAGGGTCGATAGTGGGGTGCAGAAGTTGATCCAATTGCGCTGGCTCGACGCGCATCAACGCCTCCTCCTTGGTAATGAGACCCTCATTGACCATATCGACCGCTATCTTGACGGCAGCGGCGGCGGTTCGCTTGCCGGTCCGGGTTTGAAGCAGGTGTAGCCTGCCTTCCTGTATCGTAAATTCAAAATCCTGGACGTCTCTGTAATGTTTTTCCAGTTTCTGAGTGATATCTCTAAGCTGCTTGTACACTTTCGGCATCTCTTTGGCAAGGTGTGATATATGTCGCGGCGTCCTTACACCGGCAACAACATCCTCGCCCTGAGCATTGTTTAGGTACTCACCGTAGAATTCTTTCTTTCCGGTTGAGGGGTTTCTCGTAAAGCCCACCCCCGTAGCCGATGTTTCACCCATATTGCCAAAAACCATAGCCTGGATGTTTACGGCTGTGCCCAGATCCGACGGTATATTGTTCAGGTGCCTGTAGGTTATGGCCCGAGGATTATTCCAGGATTTGAAAACGGCATCGCGGGCCTGGATCAATTGCTCATTGGGCGATTGAGGAAAGTCCTCGCCCGTTTTTTCTCTGATCAATTCTTTAAACTTTTTTATTATGTATTTAAGATCATTGACTGTCAGCTCCGTATCGAGCTTTACCCGTTGCTTCTTTTTCCGCGACTCGAGTAATTCCTCGAACTCGGATTTATCTATCCCCAGTACCACATTGCCAAACATCTGGATAAAACGGCGGTAGGAATCGAAGCAGAATCTATCGTTTTCGGTTTTGCGAATCAAACCCTCCAGCGTCTCGTCGTTGAGACCGAGGTTCAATATCGTATCCATCATGCCCGGCATGGAGAACTTTCCGCCGGATCGAACCGATACCAGAAGAGGTCTTTTCTTATCCCCGAATCCCATGCGGGTCGATTTTTCGAGCCTGGAGACATTTTTTTTCATATCCTCCTCGAACTCACCAGGAAGCTGCATATTGTTTCGATAAAAGAGCGTGCATGCCTCGGTAGTTATGGTGAACCCTGGAGGTACGGGTACCCCGGTATTGGTCATCTCGGCTAATCCGGCGCCTTTGCCGCCCAGCAGGTTCTTCATCTGGCCGCTACCGTCGGCCTTACCTTCGCCGAAGTAATAGATCAACTTGCCAGCGGGAAAAGAAACCTCTGGTTTTGAGATCTTCTTTTTCGGGGATAGAGATTTTTCCCCGGCGGCCACTTTCTTTTTGCCCCTAACTGTCTTTCTGGCAGGTCTTTTGGTGGATATTGTTGTTTTCTTTTTGGTTACGGATGCCTTTTTGACCTTCTTTGATCTGACCACCGCTTTCTTAACGCCTTTTGCAGCCTTTTTCCTTTTTGCCTTTTTTGCTGGCATGACCACTCCTTATTCGAATATCTTCATCTTCTAAAAGGGATAGGAGTATACCTTTATTGTTGCCTTTTATCAAGCGATTTTTCTGAGACATATATGAGTTGGGAATAGGCGAAAAATTAAATTATCAGTAGCAACAAAAAGTATTATCCGGTGACGTTAAGAAATTTCGTACGATTGCAACTATGAGGGTTGACATCTACTGAAACCGTCTATATAATAGGGCCGATTTATGGATTTTGGTGACCGCAAGCCCTTCCGAGTTAAAGTTGCATCGGTTTTGATTTATTGTGGATGAATTCCAGCCGCAGTTGAATTTAGATATCTAAATGGCCAGAGAAATTATTTTCGGGATCATAGGTGGACTGGGTCTTTTCCTCTTCGGCATGAGGCTGATGTCCGATGGTTTGAAGAGCGTCTCCGGAGAAAAGCTCAAACGCTTTCTAACGCTGCTCACTAAGAATAAATATATCGCTATCGTTCTGGGAGCGGGATTCACTGCTCTGATCCAGAGTTCATCGGCTATGACCGTGATGGTGGTGGGGCTGGTCAACTCCGGGTTGATGACGCTTGGCCAGGCGATTAGTGTGGTTCTGGGCGCAAATATCGGCACCACATCTACCGCCTGGCTGGTATCGGCACTAGCCATTTTCAAATTGTCGCAATATGCTTTCCCGGCATTGGGAATCGGATTCATCATGAACGCCTTCGGAAGGCGCCGAAAGATCAAAAATTGGGGCCTGGCTCTGTTTGGTTTTGGAATGATATTTCTCGGCCTTTCGGTTATGAAGGATGCCTTCGGACCCCTTAAAGATAGCCAGTTAATTAAAGATTTTCTTTTGAATTTCAGTCATAACCCTATCCTTGGGGTTCTGGTCGGCGCCCTGGTGACCATACTTCTGCAAAGCTCATCCGTTACAATTGCCATCATACAGGTGATGGCATTTCAGGGTCTGTTGAACTTTGAGTCGGCTATCCCCCTCGTGCTGGGGGACAATATCGGCACGACCATTACCGCAGAACTGGCGGCCATAAAGGGCAATATCAATGCGAAGAGAACCGCCCGGGCCCATACGGCTTTCAATGTTATCGGTGTTATATATATGTTACCCCTGGTCTGGACCGGAGCGTATCCAAAATTTGTCGAATGGATTGTCCCCGGGGGAATAACTCAGAAGACAATTATGATCAATATCGCCATGTCACATACGATCTTCAATGTTGTGAACAACCTTGTATTTCTACCGTTAACCGGGTTTCTGGAGAAGGTGGCCAAGCTTATGGTCCCGAGTAAGGGTTTGGCCATAGAAGAGGCAGCCGGTAAACTCGATAGAAATCTGTTAAAGACCCCCCAGGTGGCATTGGTCGAGACCCGCAGGGAAATTCTAAGAATGGCCGAAATGGCTCGGGAGGCGGTGCGCATCCCCATGGACGGCCTATTCAACAAGGATAATAAGCTCCTTGACGAGGTGCCGAAACTCGAGGACGCCATTGACGATCTACAGCGGGAAATAACCAGATATATGGTGGATCTCTCCAGGGAGGACCTGGCGCCGTCGGTGGCCGACGAGATACCGGTCTGGCTGCATAGCGTTAACGATATCGAAAAGGTCGGTGACCATGCCGAGAACTTAGGCGACCTGACCGACCGCGTACTCGATGAAAAGGTTAAATTCTCCGAGGCGGCCACAGACGAAGTCAAGATGATGTATGAGGCAGTGAGTCGGATGCTTTCGCTGATCATAGACTCCCTCTCCAATATGGATCATGAGAAGGCGGCGGAGGTTTTAGAGGTTGAAAAACGTGTGAACGACATTCATATCATGGCGCGAGAGGGCAACTTAAGGCGAATGAACGAGGGCCGCTGTGATCCCGGCGCCGGCATCATCTTCCTCGATTACATAATAAACCTTGAGAAGATCGGCGATCACCTCTCCAATGTCGCCATCGCCATCAAGCGCGAGTTCCATTATGATGGGGGAGGATATAAGAACGATTTGTAAAAGCAAACATGCCTGTTTGTCGCCTTTCAACTGTCCGCCTGCTTTAAGGCAGACAGATAGATTGACCGCCGCTACTCAAGTGTATCTGCGTTGCCGGGGCGCCCAAACTAACAGGTAATTTATTGAAACACGGTCAGGTCAAGACTTGACCGCGAAGAAAATTTACTTGATCTTGCCCGACCGGCCAAATATTAATAGTAGCGATTGAGGCAGAATCATTTAACTTTTTAAAGGAGAGCAAAACTATGAAGAAACTCACAATTAGCTCAGTCGTGGTGTCGCTTGTATTGCTAAGTTTTTCCTTGCTGGCGGCGCAGGAGAAGCCGTGGTTCGATATGGAAAACTGCGCTTTCTGCAAAAACTTAGCCGCCGAAGAGGGCCTCATGGGTCATATTACCAAATGGGATCATCACAACGTCGATAACGGCTCGGTTTGCATTTCGGTAGTTGATAAGGAATGCGTTGAAGCCTACAAGCGTGCCATGCATAATATGGAAGAGGTCGGCAAGAAGCTTGAGCAGGGGGAGATGCTGCCGATGTGCGGCATGTGTAAAGCATACGGCGAACTGCTGAAGATGGGCGCCAAATGGGACGAGGTTGAATCGGATAACATCTTCGTTTCCATTATGTATTCGGATAAGCCCGTTGTCGTTGCTGCGATCCATGCAGTGACCAACCGCACCAACGATGAAATCAAAAAGATGGAGCAGATGGAAGAGGCCGAGCCCAAGGAATAAGCAGTGTTAGCCAGGAGAATTGCTAAAACCGCCGGAGCTGTATTTCATATACCGGCGGTTTTTTCTTTATCGATGTGATGGATATTGTAAAGCTATCAAGTTATATGAAAGGCAATGAAAATGTCATTGCTGCAGATGACGGGGGCTATGCTCTTTCTATTCCCCGCCAGACCGCCATCGCCAGCAGGGCCGCCCCGAACGGTATCGCCTTCTCGTCGACCTTGAACTGGGGATGATGCCAGGGCTTATCGGCGCCGATCTTCGGGTTGCGTATCCCTAACCACATCAAAGCCGACGGCACCTGCCGGCCGTAATAGGCGAAATCCTCGCCTCCCATCAGCTTCTCGACCTCGACCACCGCCCGCCTGCCATAGAGCTCCGTTGCGGCGGCGCGGTATATATCGTTTATGCCTTTATGATTCACCAGCACCGGGTAACCGACCCGATAATCGAAATCGTATCTGGCTCCGAAGGTTTTGCAGATGCCGGCGATCACCTTCTCGATCATCCTCGGTATCGCTCTGGACATTTTTGCATCCAGTGTCCGGGCAGTGCCAGTCATCTCCACTCTATCGGCTATGATATTGGGAGCCGTGCCGCCCTTAATGGCACCGATAGTGACAACTACAGGCTCCATCGGGTCAACCTGGCGCGAGGCGATATTCTGCAATGCGGTTACCACATTGGCGGCCACCATTACGGCATCCACCGTTTCGTGGGGTCGGGCGGCGTGGCCTGATTTTCCGATGATCTGGATATCGAAATCGGCCACCTGGGCCATCATGGGGCCATCCAGAAGTCCGAACTTGCCGGTTGGTAGCCGGTAATCGACATGCAGACCGAAGACCATATCGACCTTAGGGTTTTTCAAAACGCCCTTTTCGATAAGATATTTCGCGCCGCCGGGGGACATTTCCTCCGTCGGCTGATATATGAATTTGACGCTGCCTTTGAGTTCACCTTTTAGTTCGTTTAGAATCATGGCCGCGCCCCAGAGGATGGCCATATGAGCATCGTGGCCGCAGGCGTGCATCTTGCCCGGATTTCTGCTGGCGAATGAGTAGCCGGTCTTCTCGGTTACGGGGAGGGCATCCATGTCCGATCTGATACCGACAGTCTTCCCCTTATGCTTGCCCTCCAGCAAACCAACCACCGCTGTTTTCCAGATCTTAGTGTTGACCTTGCATCCGGCCTCTTTCAGCTTAGCGGCTATCGTCTTTTGCGTCTGGAACTCCTCCAGCGCCGTCTCCGGGTATTGATGGAGTTTCCGCCGGAGTTCGATCATGGCGTGCGTGTGCTTTTTGGCCAGGTGTTCTATTCTGGTTTTGATTTCTTTCATTGCCGCTCCTTCATCCGGGCGTCAAATCCCGGGGGGATTTGACCTACGATCCCGCATATCGTAGTCAGGTCTCCCTGAGACCTGACTGTTTATTCCCCGAATTGCCCATTAATGTTAATTGGTTCTTTTGCTCCCCAATCATCGCCATAAAAATCGCTATATTTGTGTATAGACGAATATTCATACTCATATGGAGATTCTGCCAGATTATGCTTTACCGGATTATAATGGATGTAGTCCAAGTGCTTATCCAAATCTTTTTGATCTCTGATGACGTGGTCCCAGAATCTGTTTTGCCATATACGTCCGGTAACGCCTTTATATCGGAATCTGATCTTTTTTGAGAATGATAATTTCATTCTTTTTACAATATCAGAAAGGTCAGAGTTTTTTGGATCAATTATCATATGAAAATGGTCGGGATTTATTACCCAGGCCAAGATTTTAAAGGCGAGTCTATTTTTGGTGGATTCAACGCCATCCCAGAACAGATCTATATTCGGTGTTAAGATCCTTTTCCGTTTGTGTGTAACACAGGTGATAAAATAAACCTGCCCCTCTTTGTAGTATCTTCTAATATTTGACATTAGTTTTTCCGGGTGTCAAATCCCGGGGGGATTTGACCTACAAACGCGCATGTCGTAGGACAGCAGCCGTAGGTCAGGTCTCCCCGAGACCTGACAATCTATTGTGGTTGGTGTACCTCCCGGTGCACCAGCTGTGTGTTGGCAGACGAGGACGTCCGCCAACCACGAGAACAACGTTATTCGGTTACCTCGATATTCATCGGTGGAAATATTGCGTCATCTGGAATACCGGTAAAAAGATCCTTCATTCCCGTCATTAACATAAAATGATAATTAGGCCCCCAGGACAACATGCTAGATATTCGCTTTAGGGAATCGAGACAATCTTTATGAATAAGCGTCGCTTGTGCTCCAGTCGAATTTAAAACTAATGCGAAAATCTCCTTTTTGCACGAAAGCTCCGCCGCCGTGCTATCTAATTGCCCTCTTTTGACTCTCGCTCTATCAAGATAATATTCCTCCAAATTCATGGATTTAATTTCATGCTCGGGATATCTAAAATATCTGCCTAGAGAACAAAATACCTCGGCTACGCAGCGGATGCCCGAAAATTCGCAGTACAAATCGGCCCGCTTAGTTTTGCCTGCTTTCAACGGTCTGATACTGGAGAATCCCCAAATCCTTAATCTATTAATAACTCTGACTATGGCGAAAGAAGCATCCAATCTACCATAAACGGTATCGTTAGGCTCAATATCTAAATTAGCAACGAATTCGTCTAAGCTCATATTACTTGTGAGACAAGCCAGCTTAAACATCTCATCTATTCGATGAAGAACCTCTTTCCGATCGGGGCCAGATAATGCGGGTAATAATTTTTCTTTCACTTTGTCTTTAATGACATTTTCAAGATATTCAAACAAAACAGTAGGAAGGTATGTATATTCGCCTGCGTCTTGCTTGACACTTTTTAATAACTCACTATCATCCACTAGAATTACCCTCCAGCCTTGCCAGCGCCTCGGGCACCATCTGGAGTATATCCCCGGCGATCATGCCGCGTGAACCGAAATTCTCCATCGCCAGATCACCCGCTTTGCCGTGAACGTAACAGCCAAGCACGGCGGCGTCGATATCCATCAGGCCCTGCGCCAGGAAGCCGCCTATAAGTCCGGTTAAGACGTCGCCCGAGCCGGCGGTAGCCATCCCCTCGTTGCCGGTGGGATTGATCCAGGCCTGCCCCGATGGCGCAGCAATCACCGACGGTGCGCCTTTTAATATGCAGACAAGATTGAACTCGTCGGCGAATTCTAAAGCGATATCGATTCTGTTTTTTTCGATCTGTTCGATGGTCTTGCCGGTCAGCCGCGACATCTCGCCCGGATGCGGTGAAATTACCAGCGGAGCCGAATGGCCTTTCAGATAATCCATATTCTTGGCCAGGATATTCAAAGCGTCGGCATCGAACACCGCCGGCTTATCCAGCTTTGATATCAGCCGGAAAATCAGATCGCGGGTCTCATGGTATGTGCCGATCCCCGGCCCCACCGCCACGGCATCGCCCCACCTGACCATCTCGCGGACCTCGCCCAAACCGCGCAGGGCCAGGCAGCGACGTTTCTTAACCTGCGGGAGGGGTTTGGTTATGACCTCCATAAGCATCTGTTCGAGGATATCGTTGAGCCCCGACGGGCAACCGAGGATGACCAGGCCGGTACCGGACCGCAGCCCGGCCTCGGCGGTCATGGCGGCTGCACCCGTATACCCCTCGGAACCGGCCAGAACGAACAGCTTGCCGAAATCTCCCTTATGCGAATCGGGGGCACGGCGCGGGAGCATGGCGGCCGCTTCGTCCTCCATCAGAAGATGCCGGTCGATATCCTCCTGGTCGATGGCCTCATCCGGAAATCCGATATCGGCCACCAGAAGCAGGCCGCAATATTCTTTACCGGGATAGACCGCCTGGCCGAACTTCGGCAGGCCGAACGTAACCGTCATATCAGCGCGGACGCACGGTTCGGCGGCCGCTCCGGTTGCCCCATCGAGACCACTGGGAGCATCGACCGCCATCACCGACGCGGGGTGGTCATTGATTCTCCTGATAATCTCATCGTAAGGAGCCTTGATGTCGCCGGAAAATCCGGTGCCGAATAAGGCATCGATTATGATGGTTGAATTCTCATCTATTGTGAGCTCATCCGGACTATCGATTTCCTTGATATAGAGTCCGACTTTTTCGGCCCTCTCGAGGTTGGCTCTGGCATCACCTTCAACCGTATCCCCGCGGCCTATCAGGAATGTCTCGATTCTGGCGCCTTTTTCGTGGAGGTAGCGGGCCGCTACGAAGCCGTCGCCTCCGTTGTTGCCCTTACCGCAGACGATAGTGATCACCTGGCCGGAGACATCGCCGTACTGCTCGATGATAGCATCGGCGACGCGGCTGCCGGCGGTTTCCATCAGCTCCAGCCCGGGTATCTTCATACCCTCGATGGCCCGCCGGTCGATATTCTGCATCTGTCCGGGGGTGCAGAGCTTCATGGAAATTATATTAGGAGAATCAGGTTCGTTAGTCAATAAGTATGCACTGGAGAATAAAATCGCCGGGTCTCGACTTTATATCCAGATTGCGAATCAAGCTCGGGTAAGCCAACAGTCAAATCCGCAGGCTGAAGGTTCGTATGAGGGGTTTGACCTGCAACTAACTCGATGTTATATTCAAACCCGATTAGGAGTATATGGGAGAATCCAATGATCAAAAAAACGCCTTTTTACGATATCCATCAGAAGCTGGGGGCAAAGATCGTCGAGTTCGCCGGCTACTACATGCCGGTGCAATACCGCTCCATGACCGAGGAGCATAAGCGGGTTCGAAAATCAGTCGGTATATTCGATCTTTCGCACATGGGGGAGTTCATAGTCTCCGGGCACGGCGCCAGGCAGTTCGTGCAGTATGCGGTGACCAATGATGTCTATTCGCTTGAGATCGGCCAGGTGCTCTATACCTGCATGTGTTATCCCGATGGTGGGATTGTGGATGATTTTTTAGTTTACAATCTGGGCGATACGTTTATGCTGGTGGTTAACGCGTCCAATATAGACAAAGACTTCGCTTACCTTATGTCTCTCAAAAAGCATGACGATGTCGAACTTACCGACCTCTCGGACGAGACCGCCTTGTTAGCCATCCAGGGGCCCGATGCCGAAAAGGTAATGGCCAGGATAACCGATTATGATCTGCCTTCGTTGCTTTTCTACTGGTCGGCGATAACCGAAGTTGCAGGCGTGGAGATGCTTTTCTCTCGCACCGGCTACACCGGTGAGGATGGTTTCGAGCTGTATTGTCCTCCGAAATATGCCGAGCGTGTCTGGAATGCCGCCATGGAGGCGGCGAAAGAATTCGATTGCGAACCGATCGGGCTTGGAGCCAGGGACTCACTGCGGCTGGAAATGAAATATGCGCTATACGGCAACGATATAGACGAGACAACCAATCCGTTTGAAGCTGGCCTGGGCTGGACGGTTAAACTTGATAGCGGGGATTTTGTTGGCAAAAAAGCGTTGGAGAAGTTCAAAGCCGAGGGTCTCAAGAGGAAATTGATTCCTTTCGAACTTAAAGAGAGGGGATTTCCCAGGCAGCATTACGCCATAGTGGTTGGCGGCAACAAAGTAGGCGAGGTCACCTCGGGGACATTCTCCCCCATGCTGGAGAAGGGAATCGGGACCGGCTATGTCCCGATTGAGCATTCGAGGATCGGGACCGAGATAGGAATCGACATCAGAGGGAAAATAGTCCCGGCGAACATTGTTAAGCCTCCATTCTATAAAAATGGATCGCGCCGATAGAATTTGTCAATAAATCTTCATACTTGACGATTAGCTTAATATGGCAGTCTTATCCGGGAAAAAGGCGTTGAGTTCGAGAGATGGCCAAAAGGGGGCGCCGTTTAAAGCCTGTCCCACCTGCGGTCATATCTGGCAGAGCAGAAACGATTTTATAATGGACGGTGACGTGAATATAGTGGGTTATCAATCCAATATCAGCGATATTGAGAAGGGAGTGTTTTTATTCAACCACAACATCGAGAACTGCGGCTCAACAATCGCCCTGCATGTTAAGAGCTTTATGGACCTTTACACGGGACCGACATTTCCGGAACCTAAGGTCGGCACCGGTGAGTGCGAGAAAAGATGCCTGGAATATTCCGATATCGAAAGATGCAATGCCGACTGCAGGTTTGCTTATATTCGCGAGATAATGCAGTTTTTGAGAAAGGCAATGTAGTTATTTTTTTGGAAACTCATCAATAAGATTTATCGTTTAATAACTATTGTTAAACCGATATGCGCGTTGATGAGAAAATAGAGGAGCTGAAAGACCATTGCCGGGAGAATGGGATTCCATTAACCCAGCAGAGGATAGCGACTTACAGGGTCCTTGTGGATTCGGATGAGCATCCGTCCCCCGAGATGATTTATAGGTGTCTCAAGATTAATTATCCAACCCTTTCTTTGGCAACGGTTTATAAAAACCTTGAGGCTCTGGCCAGGATGGGTTTCGCAAAGAAGATAAATCCGCTGTCGGATCATGCCCGGTATGATGGTGACCTTGAGCCTCACAACCACTTCGTATGTCTATCATGCAAGAAGGTTGAAGATATCCATTCAGATGCCAACAGTGATTTGAGGATACCGGATTTGAAAGATACGGAGCATGTGATTACCGGCAAAACTGTTCAATATTTTGGAATATGCAAGGCGTGTAAAGATGACACACAGAAGGGAAAATGAGCTTGCAGGTGGGATCGAAGGCTCCGGATTTCAACGCCAGAGTCCTGGGTGCCTCGATCGATTCGGTTTATTCGCACGATGGCTGGATCAAAAATGAGCTGGGCGAGGAGACGTTGCCTGGCGCATAGGATCGATGCTTACCAGTCGGAAACACTTGGCGCGTCAACGGCATCTATTTTTTCTTTCGTCTGTGAACACATCGCACTATATTATAACAAGCAAGGCGAATAGATAGCATTCATTTGTAAACAAAGGAGGCATTCTATGGCTAAAGTGGCCAGGGAAATGGTTGAGAAGGCCGGCGTTGACGTCGACAAACTGCTCAAGCTGCTTGTCGACAACGCGGCTGCGGAACTTACGACGTTTTATTATTACACCATTCTGCGAGTCAATTTGATCGGGCTCGAGGGGGAGGGTATCAAGGAAATAGCCGAGACGGCCCGGATCGAGGACCGCAATCACTTCGAGGCGTTGGTGCCGCGTATTTATGAACTGGGCGGCAAGCTGCCCGAGAGCATGGTTGATTTCCATAATACCTCGGCTTGCCCGCCGGCGAAACTGCCGAAGGATCCTGCAGATGTCAATGCCATGCTGAAGGTTCTGGTGGAGGCTGAGAGATGCGCGGTTCGCGGCTATACCGCCGTCTGCAACATGACCGTCGGAAAGGATCACAGGACGTACGCTCTGGCTCTGGCTATATTGCATGAGGAAGTGGAGCATGAGTCCTGGTTCTCGGAGTTCCTCGGAGAGGGACCGTCGGGGCATTTCATGCGCCGCGGCGAGACCTCGCCTTTCGTCGGCCCGTTCATGAGGTAGCGTAGATAAGGGGACGGCAGGGCCCGGGACGGATCTCGGGCCTTTCCTTTGTCTAACAAACTGATTTCGCATTTCAGATCTTGAAAAGATTTACGCTTGAGGAACTTAGCCGATTCAAGGGCGAAAACGGCTCTCCTGTATATATCGCCTTTAAGAATCGGGTGTACGATGTCAGCGGAAGCTGGCACTGGAGATCGGGCAACCACTGGAGCCTGCATGACGCCGGATGCGACCTGACCGATGAAATCATGGCCGCCCCCCACGGCGAGGAGATGGTTGAGAAGTTTCCGGTGGTAGGGGAGCTGGCGAACTGACAGCTCTCTGACCCGAAAGCCGGAGGTTGTGATGCCTCCGGCTTTTGTGATTGGCGATAGTGAAGGGTATTCGTATGTCGTCGGGTCGTCGGGCCCCACTGCTTATTAATATACACAGGGCGTCAGGTGGGGGCACTCTACGAGCCGTATGGCCTGACGCCACGGTGCAATCTTAATGCGATATGATTGCTATACTTTAGCCGTCTTATAGATGGCGCCGGCTATCAAACCGAGTATAATTATTTCGATAATGCCGAATATCGTCCACATCCAGGCCAGCCAGCATGATATTGGAATCATGGCCCACATCGCCGCCGCCGACACCGGCATAAATAAAAGCCCGATATACAGACCGTAACGGAATCCCTCCATGATTCCTTTGCCCTTAACGCCGTGGGTGTAAATCCAGACGAACATCAAGGCAAAAATGAGTTCCCCGACGTATATGGCCCACATCTTCGAATTCATATCGTCCTGGCTGCGGAATATTGTGCCAATTAAGGGTTCGCATGCATCCCCCAGTATCACAACATTGATGATAAAATCCATCACACCCATAGCCACGAAGACGACGATGACGGCGATAACAAATCTTTTCCAGTTCATTTGCTCCCTCCTTTAAACCGGTTTAATCGATGTGATTGTGGGGGATGGTAGATATGTTTTCAAGGTGTTTTCCTCCCTGATGGAGAATCCCTTATCGACAGAGGTTTTAGGCGTCATCTGGAGAATGTTGGAATGGGCGATATGAGGCTAAAGAAATCCGGTCTATTTATCTATCCATACAAACGAGGTTATAGGAGGGTTGCCCCCCGAGGCTTTGCCCTGTAGTGAAAAACCTGCGCATTTGAGAAAACCCTCGATATCGAACGGCGGTGTTTTCTGGGAGCGGCTTCCGTAAGCCCCGACTATCAGCCGCCCACCTTCGCAAACCATGCGCAGGAGCATTCTACGAATGTATTCCTCGAGAAAATCCGGGGGCACACAATCGTAGAGTGTATACACATACCGGAATTTTCTGGGCGGCTTCCAATCCCAGGCGTCACCTGTATATAAGTTAGAACTATATTCCGGCAGCCGTTTCTTTGCTAATTCAATAAGCCTGATGCCCTGATCGAGTCCATATGGAGTCAGTACTATGCTGCGCTGACCGGCCCATTCAACAAGGCATTCCAGCAGAAATCCATTGGCACACCCTATATCGAGAAGATCACCGTCTGTTTCGACAGCATTCAGGATCGGCTCGCGTTCCTGGCGCCAGCGCTCCGGGCCTCCTGCGAAACCGCACTGGCGAATGGGATCTTTTTCCGCCAGATATGATTTTTCCAGGGCCTTTAGATGTTTGAGAAAATCTGAGGGAAGTTTTCTATCGGTAAACATATCGCATAAACCCGGCACCGCTGTGGCAGACAGGCCGGTAAGGCGCAAAATAATGGGAAGGGGCGTGGAGGCCGCCTGTGATCCTGCCTGTCATGATACCGCCCGAAATTCTTCAAAGAGAAAGGAGAAAATTAAGGAGTCGTGATACACGTCGCCGAGGCGGTGGTGGCGCCGCAGACGGCCGTCCTGTTTAAATCGTAGTTTTTTCAATAAGGAGATTGCAGCTATGTTGAATTCCCCGGTTTGCGCCATTACCTTATTGAGATCGAGCTCATTGAATAGATGATCGAGCAGTAGGATAACCGCCTCCTGTGCGTATCCCTGTCGCCTGAAGATCGGCCCGATTAAAAAACCGATCTCAACCGCCCGATTTCTGATATTGAGATCGAAATATGTTACCCGGCCCATGAAACGGTTATCGTCGACTCGCTGTACGGCAAAATCCCGGGCCGTATCACTTACCGACCTCTCATGAAATCGGTCTATCATGCCCTCAAGACTCAAATCACCGAGAGGGCGGCATGTCTGACGTGACGGGTCCGATTCGAGAAACCATTCTCTATAAACCGCCAGATCGTCCTCAGTAAGATCGACCAGGCGTATGCGGTTTGTTTTAAGTCCCCTGTTCTCTTTCATCTCTTGCCTTTATTCGTCCGTAGAACCCGAATGATAGATCTACGCCATCTCCCTGGCAGTTTCACAGCAAAGGCAGGGACGTGTTATAATATCCATACAGATCTGGCATACCTTCAACGAATATCTAAGGTTGTTCAGGAATATGTTATAAGGGTCGTCCATACGTTTTCAACACCCGCAGTGCATGATACGTTACCCATTTCGATGGCTGGCCGCGCTTCTCGATATCCACCCACATCTTACCATTGAGGGAGGAAGCCAGCTTCCAGCGGCCGTTGGGGAGCATGTTCCTTTCGATGACGCCCAGGGCATCATCCATACGGCGGTCATATTTTACGCCGGCATCGGCCATGGAGCGCATGGCCTCCAGGATATCGGAGTTATAGTGCAACGGATAGCCGAATTTCAGCCACCCTGCTTTAGGTTTAAAGCCTCTGTTGTTCCTGAGTAGCTTAGGCCGTACCTTTGCCAGTTCGTCCTTCAGATATCTCCCGGTTATAGAACGGGATCTAATCTCCCGAAGTTTTTTTGAAACCTTCTCGTAATGAGAATTCCACTGATCCTGCATCTGCGGCACGTAGCAATAGACGTTTCTTTCCAGCAACCTCTCCGAGCCGATTTCTATGGCTTGTTTGACGATTCGTTTTGTTCCGTTATACGATCCCAGCGCCATGAGCACTTTCGGCAGCGCCATGTAACATTGCTGCAGAAGCGAGTAATCCATAATCGCGCATTTGATGCCGCCATTGTTAATTATGGCGCGGGCGATATTTTCGGTTAACTCTAACACCCGGGGATCTTCCGCGTAGCCTAAGTGTGCCAGTGCCCTGGTGATGTTAGCCGCCAGGCAAATCCAGTCGGTTCTGCAGGTATCCAGCACGAGATGCCATTTTTGATCGTTAAGAATGAATTCGCATCCGTCTTTTAAAATCCTGTTCCTGCCATCGGCGAAAAGATCGCCCAGGAATATCAGCTGCCAGTAGCCGCCTTTGTATTTTCGATATAGATGAGAATCCTTCCCCCAAAAGGTCTTG
>CBEWDL010000013.1:0-31575 GCA_965555375.1 uncultured bacterium | reverse complement strand
GCGTCGATATACCCGGGAAGCCTCGATGAGCAACCTATCCCGGAGACGAAAACCGTCTTATCTATATCCAGGCCGACTTTATCTATGGCGCGAAGGGAACAGTTTAGAACCGTGCCGATTCCGCATGCCTGGCAGAATATCGACGGCCACATTTTTTCTTCGAGATACTTTTCTCTTATATGCCTGGCCTGCCTGAACATCAGGTATCTTTTCCCTTAATAACCTCTGTTATCTCCGAGGGCGTATGCACCTCGCCGCCGGTTTTCCATATCGGTACGACTTCGCACCTGCCTTCCGTAGCTTCTTTTACACAATGGTATGCCTGTCCGAGATTGAGTTCCGGAACTATGATCCTATCCACCCTTTCCGATAATTCCGCCACCTCTTTTTCCGGGAAAGGCCAATTGGTGATGATCCTCAGATGATCGATTTTCATCCTTTCGCGCCTTAAAGCTTTAACAACATAATAAACAGTTCTTGATGTAACTCCATAGCTTACTATGCCGATACTTTTTTCGCCGTTTGGATCTTCGAAATCCCGCTCGACTCGGACGATTTTCTCTTTATTGACTCTGATCTTGTCGCACAGACGTTCGACGAGCTGATGATGATCGGGCTGGTTATCTGTGCTGGGGTATCCGCTTTCCTTGTGTGTCAGTCCTGTTATGTAAGTATGATAACCGGTTCCGAATATGGCTGTTTCAGGTATTTTTGAATCATCCACAGAAAACGGTTGAAATTGTTCTTTCGGTTTTGACGGTTCCTTGCGCCAGGAAATTTCTATATCTTCATATTCGGGCAATATAACCTTCTCTCGCATATGCCCGATAATACCGTCGGTTAGCAATATTACCGGCACCAGATACGTTTCCGACAGATTGAAAGCCTCAATTGTCAGATCGAGACATTCCTGGACCGTGCTCGGAGAGAGAGCGATAAGCTCGTAGTCGCCGTGGCTACCCCATTTGGCCTGCATGATATCGCCCTGAGCTCCCTCGGTCGGCTGTCCCGTCGACGGTCCCGAACGCTGGACATCCACGATCACGCACGGCGTTTCCGTCATCGCCGCATAACCGATATTTTCCTGCATGAGTGAAAATCCCGGCCCGCTGGTGGTGGTCATCGCTTTAGCGCCGCACCGGGACGCGCCTATAATTGCCCCCACAGATGCTATCTCATCCTCCATCTGGATACAAACGCCCCCCACCCTGGGTAGAAGCCGCGACATTGTCTCAGCCGTTTCGGTAGCGGGCGTGATCGGGTACCCCGCGAATAAACGGCAACCCGCCAGAAGAGCGCCATACCCCACGGCGATATCGCCTTGAGAAAACAGTACTTTCTTACCGATAACCCGCTTGACCCTTTCGAAGTCTTCTTTTGTGAATGGTCTTGCGGGTTTATATTTATCTGAAATCATGTTTTGCTTTGCTCGCCGCGCCATTTTATTGGATACCTATTGATTAAGAGTCAGCTTTCCGATCTTGTAACCTTCATTGAAAGCTTTTGCATTAAGGTCGACGAATTTTTCCGGCACGTTTGCCTTTATCGCCCTGAGCAAATTTTCTTTCTGGACAATGCCGGTCAGCGAGCACAATCCGCCAAGCATGACGCTATTCATAACGATGCGATTGCCCAGCTTATCCGCTGTCCTGGCAAAGGGCAAGGCGAAAAAAGCCCCCGCTTCTGGACTCTCACTCGGCTGCACAAGATCTTCATCTATGATTATGGTAGAACCCGCTTTTATCTCTGGAGCATACCTGTCATAACCCGGCTGGGAGAGGGCGATCAGATAATCGGCTTCGATGACCATCGGATAATCAATGGCCTCATCAGCGATTATCACCTCAGCTTTGGCTGCGCCGCCTCTGGATTCCGGGCCGTATGATTGCGACTGCACAGCGTTCTTGCCGTCGTAGATGGCGCCCTCGCCAAGAATGACCCCGGCCATTATTATACCCTGGCCGCCGAAAGCTACTAATCTGATCTCGGTTCTCATTTATCGACCGCTCGCTTTTTTGATTTACCCGGCTTCATCTCCCGTTTGGCAAGTTTAATCCCCTCGCGCATAGCCGCAAGATTCATATCCTCGGTGCCCTTCGGGACATTGCCGGCGATAGCCTTCTTTAGCGCCTCTTCAGATACCAATTCTAAAAGTGTATTCATATAACCGAGCATTACCATATTGGCGAAAATCTTCCTACCCAATTTCTTAAACGCTATATCGGTCGCGCTCAAACCGTATTTTTTTATACTGCGAGGTTCCTGCTTGCTGTCGGTGACAACGAGATCTTTATCGTAAATCAAAGTGCCGTTCGGCGTTAAGTGGGGATGAAATTTATCGTAAGCCGGTTGTGTCATGGCCACAAGGACATCGTTCTGCGTCGGTTCCAGGTCGTGGATCTCATCATCGGAGATGATAACATCGCCGCGGCATTCGCCGCCGCGCGATTCGCTCCCGTAAGATTGATTCTGAAGAGCCTTTTTCCCGTCGAAAACAGCTGACTGCCCCATGATATAACTGGCCAGGACTATCCCCTGCCCCCCGAAACCGGCAAATCGGATTATCATTTTATCTTCTCCTTCTTCAGCGCCTCTACCTGTTCGCGGGCCAGGTCGTGAAGCTCGGCAACGAACTCTGGTCGGTCGACATCGCGAAGCTTGCCGATAACGATCTTATCTTTTAGTTCTTCCTCGGACATACCCTGAGCTTTCTCTATGCGGATGGACTGTTCTTTGAATTTCTTGAGAAAGTCGTTTCCAGTTCTAAGCCCGATCCTGCGCCCGTAGTTTTCAGGACATTGAGAAATTATCTCGATAAAACTGAATCCCCTCTTTTTCATGGCATTCTGCATAGATTCCATCAGCGGAAACACATGATACGCGGTCCAGCGTGCCACGTAACTTCCGCCCGCGGTGACTACCAGATCGGCGGCCTTGAAAGCCGGCTCTATATTTCTATGGGGTGTAGTCGATGTTCTAACACCGACGGGCGTAGTAGGGGCGACCTGCCCCCCGGTCATCCCGTAGATCATGTTATTTACCATGAAAACGGAAAGATCGATATTGCGGCGCGCGGCGTGAATCAGATGATTGCCGCCGATCCCGGCAACATCGCCGTCGCCGGCTATCACTACCACAGTCAAATCGGGCCGCATAATCTTTACGCCGGTGGCGAACGCTATCGGACGGCCGTGAGTTGTGTGCAGGGTGTCGGATTTGAAATAGGGGCTGGGTATCCATGATGAGCAGCCGATGCCCGATACACATACCATCCTGGATGGATCCAGATCCAGACCATCGACTGCGTTCGTGAAGGCGTTCAGGATCGTCCCGCATCCGCAGCCGGCACAGAAACGATGCGGCATGATCTCTTCCCGCAAATAGTCCATTAATCTGTGCCTGTACTCGCTCATTAAACGACCTCCATAATCGCCTCGTGTATCTCCTCGACCGTGTGTGGAACTCCGCCGATCTTGGGCGCCGATACTACCTGGCAATTCACAAACCTCTCGATTTCCCTGGAAATTTGCCCCAGGTTCATCTCGGGAACCACTATGGCGTCGAGATTTTCACCGAATTCGGTTACCTGTTTTCGGGCGAATGGCCAGATGGTTATCAATCTTAAAAAATCGATTGACTTACCGTCGGCTCGCGCTCTTTTAACCGCACCATAAGCGGGCCTGGCTGTAGCTCCGTATGAGATTACACCAACCCGCGCTTTTCCGTCCCGGGTGATATCCTTTTCAACCCGGACAATCTTATCTCTGCTCTCATCTATTTTTTTGCAGATCCGTTTTACGAGAATATCGTGTACATTCTGAGTGGTAACATCCCTCATACCGTTAGCCAGATGAGTTGATCCCGTCACATGGATATTGCAGCCCTGACCGTAATGAGTCATCCCGGGCACCAGCTCGTCGCCGCCGAAAACATCCTCGCCCGGTTCGGCCAACTTCCTCGATTTGTGCTTTATCGATGACAGCCGGGGCATTTCCACGCTTTCTCTTATATGGCCGATTTCTCCATCCATAAGCAAGATAACGGGAGTTCTGTATTCATCGGCCAGATCGAAGCAATCAAGCATAAAGTCGAGACATTCTTGTGCGGAATTAGGGGACAGCGCAATGATGTTGTGATCGCCATGCGTTCCCCAGCGTGCCTGTAGCATATCCCCCTGGGCGGGTTTGGTAGCCTGGCCGGTGGAAGGTCCGGAGCGCTGAACGTCCACAATTACACAGGGGGTTTCGGTCATTATGGCATATCCGATATTCTCCTGCATGAGAGAAAAGCCGGGGCCGCTGGTGGCGGTCATCGTGCGAGCACCGGTCCAGGAAGCGCCGATTATTGCCGCCATGCTGGCCAGCTCGTCCTCCATTTGAATACAGATACCGCCCGCTCTGGGAAGCTCCAGGGCAATTAACTCGGCCACTTCGCTTGCCGGCGTTATCGGGTAGCCGGCGAAAAAATCGCAGCCGGCATAAATCGCGCCATAGCCGCAGGCTTCATCACCAAGTATGAAGTATTTTTTCCCCTCGAGGCGGCTGATGTATCGTCTTCTATTGTCGTCAAGCGCCATTTTATGGGAAATACTCCATGATTAAATGCTCCTACTCATTCGTTACCGTGATGGCGAATTCGGGGCAGAGGAGCTCGCAAAGTCGGCATCCGACACATTCGTCCTCGTTGACTATAACGGGAACGTAATACCCCTTCCTGTTGAGCTTCGTGGACTTCTCGAAAATTTTCAGAGGGCAGAACTCGATACATATATCGCATCCCTTACACAGATTCTCATTTATCTCTATCAGCCCGAATCCTCCTTGGTGTGAATCAATGCAAGTTTGAAATTACTTTGCAGGAACTACGATAGAATTCATATTCAACGACAGCTGTTACCGACAGAAATCAGTTGATTTATTGTGTTTTGCCTCACGGCGCGAATTTTCCAGACATTTAACTCCCCGACCTATGAAAACCAATCATTGCGCTAAGTATAATACACGGTCTCATGCATTCAAACCGTTTTTTGTCGGTATCCGGTTCAAAAGCTGCTTGAAATCACCAGCTTTATAACTCCTCTGGATGGTAAATTCATTTTTGTGTTTGAAAATGTGGTATTTATCGTATATATTCTGGCATGATGATCAGGTCGATCGCTAACATGAGCGAAGTTCTGCGATAAAACCATGTTTGATAAATGTCTGACTTCAGGGTCTTCAGAACCATTTTAGGGTTGACTAAAAATATGGTTTTAGGTATTTTCCTCCGAAAGGGAAGGGGACTTTTGCGGTGCTCCGGGATATTTTCGTGAAACACCAGGATGGCACTCGAGTCTGAACTGGAATGGCTGAGATCCTAATAACGGATATGGAATCCCGCCCCCGGGGATTTTTTGGGCGAATTCGGGAGTCGTTGGAAAAACCTGCTAATGTGAAACATTATAGACGCCGATATCGTTATATAGACCGCGATTTGTAGTGGCTGGCTGAATACCGAAGGAGGTTTAAGGGGAAAACAATCATTTTTTAAGTAATTTTCGTAACGGACTCTCTTGTTTGAAAGTGTCTTCATTATGATGGATAGGATCGCTATCTTGCGTCTGCCTCCGAAGGAAGCATAATCAAACGGGGAAGAAATTAAGTTAAAGAGGTTAAGATGCAGGTTAGCAAACTTTATGTGGGAAATCTCAGTTATTCTGTGACTAATGAACAGCTGGAAGAGCTATTTTCCAATCATGGCGAGGTCAAGGAAGTTAGAATAATCGAGGGCAAGGGCTTTGGATTTGTAGAAATGTCCGATATCGCGGGGGCTGAAAAAGCGAAAGAGGCCCTGGACGGATTCGATTTTGAAGGCCGCACCTTGAAGGTCGACGAAGCGCGTCCGCCAAGAGACAGAGGGGATCGCCCGCCCCCCCGAGGTGGACAACGCGGGGGTTATCAGAAAAGGGGTTATGAAAGATATTAGCATTTCTGGAGGATGATTCCGATTCATCGATGAATTGAGGTATTGACAAGCCAGCTGCTTCATACAATAGCGGATAGAAGGGGAAGCTTTTTTAAGAGTTTCCCCTTTTCTTGTTTGGTTTCAGGGTTTGCTGCCCCCAGCGGGCTTAACCTCAGCTTTCCGGAGTTTGCCCATAATCGCCTCCGCTGTAAGACGGTTCCTACTCATCCCATCTCCTTTCTCATCCGGCAATCTGCTAATTTATAAACTGGACAGATTTGGGAGGGTAGGCCATATTATTTAAAGAGTATGATTGAGATTGACGGATCCTATGGAGAGGGTGGGGGGCAGATCCTGCGTACATCGCTTGCCCTGTCACTGGCTACCGGTAAGCCTTTTTTTATTAAAAAAGTGCGGGAAGGAAGGAAAAACCCCGGCTTAATGCATCAGCATCTATCGGCGTTGGAGGCTGCGGCGGCGATTGGCCAGGCTAAGGTAAGAGGCAATTCGATTGGATCGAAGGAAATATATTTTGCACCGCAATCTATCAAGCCCGGGAGGTATCGTTTTGCTGTTGGAACGGCTGGAAGCAGTATGCTCGTGCTACAAACGGTGCTTCCGGCACTTCTTACAGGCAATAAGAGATCGGATCTGGTCATCGAAGGAGGTACTCACAACCCTCATGCGCCGCCATTCGATTTTCTGGCAAAGGTCTTCTTGCCGATCCTTAACCGAATCGGGCCGAAGATAAAAGCCATACTGGACCGCCCCGGATTTTATCCGGCGGGGGGTGGCAGCGTAAGGATCTCAATTCAACCGTGCGAGAAATTATCCCCTATTGAGTCTGTGGAGCGAGGAAAAATCAAAAAAATAATTGCTCGGGCGGTTGTGGCAGGCCTCCCCCTTGATATAGGTGAACGTGAACTGAAAGTGATCGGGAAGGAATTCTTATTAAATAGAAATGGCCTTTGTTTAGATGAAGTTAAAAACTCTCGGGGACCCGGGAACGTGTTGATGATCGAGATTGCAAGCGAACATATAATTGAGCTCTTTACCGGTTTTGGCCAACGAGGACTTCCCGCCGAGAAGGTCGCTGGTAAAACCGCAGAAGCTGTTCGAGAATATTTGGATGCGGATGTGCCTGTAGGGAAACACCTTGCAGACCAGTTGCTGATTCCCATGGCCTTAGCGAAAGGGGGAAGATTCTTAACCCTTCCATTGACAAAACATACTATGACCAATATTGAGATTATAAAGCAATTTCTTGACGTTGAGATTAAGGTCTCCCACTTGAGGGGGAAGGTATGGGAAATTAGCATAGATGGCGGTTAATTCATGGAATGTTCCGATACCCGAGGAAACCAGTTGCCTAACGGTATTCGGCTTCGGAGCCTTCCGGGCTATTTAAGGGCTGAATTAAGATAAGGGTTTGTTTGCTCGCCTGAAGGGGAAACAAGCGTCTGAAGGTCTTGGGCCGAGAAAGCGGCCGACGGTAGCAACCTAAGATTCAGATAAAAAGTTCTTGACAAAACCGGACAAAGATCTTTTTATATAGCGAAAGTTCCCGTTTCCCCCCCCCGGGGATAGTTGTTGAAGTATCAGCTCTGTACTGGCTGATGCTATATTGCTATCGGGATTGAGATACCCTCAAATATGGAAGGACATCCAAATCCCGTTGAATATAAAGCAGTTACCCGAAATTCCACCTGGCGGATTAAAAGGGCGTGATATCGGGAGGAATGGGTCTACAATCTCTAATAGTCCAGATCTTGTATTATAAGTGAAAGGAGATTGATATGAAGAACGTAGTAGGCTTGAGCATGGTCGTGCTGGCATTATTCTGGCCCACCACCGGTGCGGCACAAAAATGGACGCCAATTGCGTCGGATGCGGAGAAACCCGCGGCAGTGGAAGTCAAGCTTGTTGCATCGGATGCCAGGGGAATCACCGTGGAGATGACCCTTCCCGGATTCAAGAGCTGGGAAGAGAAGGTGGGCGATGAAACCTACCAGCATCTGGAAATCCCGGGCGGCGGTTACACTGCCGATATCGGCTCGCCCGAGTTGCCGGTTGTCTCAACCCACCTTGAGGTTCCCTTTGGCGCCCAGGCTGAGGTGGAAGTAACGGACAGTCAGTTCAGAATGCTGCCCGATTACAACATCTACCCGGCTCAGGAACCATGGGCCGATTTCGAGCAGGCGGAGAAACCACCGTTCACCAAGGACGAGGCGGTCTACTCGAAAGACGCCTTCTTCCCGGAGCAGATGGTACGCACGAGCAAGGCCGGCGAACTGCGAGGCTACAGAGTAGTCTTTCTCGCAGTCTTTCCAGTGCAGTACAACCCGGTGAAAAAAGAGCTGAAGGTCTACTCCAGGTTCACCCTGCGCTTGAATTATACCGAGCGTCCCACGATGACCGCCGACCTGGAAACCAAAGCCATGAAACGTAAGGCTAAGTTCTCTAAGGACTTTGAACCCCTATACCGAGCTACGATCCTCAACTACGAGCCGCCCTCCCCGGAGGTAGCAAGGATGATCGAGGCGCCTCCCGATCCCGCATTCGTGGGCGCTGACTATCTTATCATTACTCCAGATGCCTTTTACAACGCCGTGCTTCCGCTCAAGACGCATCGGGAGACCGTCGATGGGTTCTCGGTGAAGACAGTCAAGCTGTCAGCCGTTCCGCCCGGGAATGCCAGCGCTATCAAAAACTACATCCAGAACGCCTATGATACCTGGACCCCACCTCCCACCTATGTTCTTTTGGTGGGGGATGCTGATTATCTGCCTACAAACTATGTAACCGATCACCCCAGCAATACCGAGCAATACAAAAAGATAGGCACGGATCTCTACTACAGTACCGTATCCGGTGGCGACTACTTGCCCGACATTTTCCTGGGACGTCTGCCGGGCAACTCCCCTGAGGAGATCACGTTGATGGTGGATCGAATTAAAAATTACGAAACGAATCCTCCTGTGACAACAAAGATGTTTTGTCGAGTCTTGCTTGCTGCCTATGAGCAATCCGGTCGCTACTTCATTGCCACCAGCGATGATATCGCTAACCATTTGACCTCCCAGGAATATAGCTGTACCAAGGTCTACACGGGCGGAAGTTACACAGGCACTACGGCTCAAGTCGTCAATGCTATCAACGATGGCGTCTTCCTGGCAATACATCGAGACCACGGCGACTCCCGCAACGGTCCCTATGGGAGCACTGACGGCTGGGGCCATCCGCAATTCTATACTGCCAACGCAGCCAGTCTCTCTAATGGAAACAAGGTTCCGGTGATGTTCAGCATTAATTGTCGTTCCGGCTGGTTCGACGGGGAGACCGATAAAGATGGGGGAACCACCATTACGGACTGCCTTGGTGAGGCGCTTCTCAAACATACTGGCGGCGGTGTGGTCGGCTTCTTCGGTTCGACCCGTATCAGCTACAGTGGTTACAATGACCAGCTGACAAAAGGCTTTATCGACGCCATCTATCCCAGCTTCGACCCCGCAGTCGGTAGTTCAACTTCCGTGACCCGGCTGGGCCAGATTCTTAACTACGGAAAATCCTACATGTATGACACCTATGTCCTCACCGGCGGTGCGGGTTATCCCCGCTGGTCCCCTACGACAATTCAGACTAAAACCGAGTACGAGGAGTTTCATTTACTCGGTGATCCGGCGATGAAGATCAGAATCGAGAAATGCAAGCCGACGCCGCCGACGCCGCAGAAGAAATTCGATTGTGGCAATTGTGGTAGTGGCAGCGCTCTTGCTTTCTTGTTCATTCTGGGTTATCTTTCCTTTAGCTCGTTCAAGCAATCAGGGCGAGGTAAGCGCTCTAAAGGCGAATAGGTTACAGGAGGATAAGGAAATGATGCGAACCGGATGGCCGACAGTTGTTCCGGTGGCTATGATCCTTTTGATGCACTCCCTGCCGGTTATGGCCCGGACAATTAAGGTACCGGCTGATTACGAGTCGATCCAGGCAGGAATCGAGGCTGCCCGCCCAGGAGATACTGTATATGTGGCCCCTGGGACCTATCCCGAGCACGTAACGCTGAGAACCGGAATTATCCTTCTTGGATCGGGAGCGGATTCAACCATAATTGATGGTTCCGAACAGGGCGATGTGATCATTGGCGCCGACCAGAGCGTGCTCAGCGGGTTCACGATCCGCAATTCCGGCACGATGTATTGCGCCGTAAGATGTCAGGGGACCTCGCCATTGATACGGGGAAACCGCATCATCCGTAATGGAGCCGGAATCGTCTGTCTTGACGGAGCCCGACCGATCATCGAGTTCAACGTTATCGCCCGTTGCGACGACGGCTCGGACTTCGGCACAGTCGGCATACGCTGTGAGAATTCGTCGCCGATAATCCGCAATAACACCATCAGCAATAACTGCGCCCGTTTTGCTGTGTTCTGCGACTCGGCCTTCGCATTGATAAAAAACAACATTATTTCCGATAACTGGGGCGGCATTGGCTGTTTCAACGGTGCCGTCCCAACTCTCCTTTACAACGACGTCTGGCATAATCCCACCTTCGGGGATTACCACGGCTGCGAGCCGGGCGAAGGTAGTATCTCCGAAGATCCGCTCTTTATGAGTCTGTCGACCGACGACTACAGGCTGGGCCGGCATTCTCCCTGCATCGGCGCCGGCGATCCCGCCGACCAATCTGCCCTTCGCCCAAGAGTTGATATCGGGGCCCTGGAGTATTATCAACCAGAGGAATAAAGGATTCATAGCGGGCTATAGATTATCCTTCTTTAGATATTATGAGAACTTAGATAGAGTATTCGGCTTTGGAGCGTTCCGGACCATCCTGCCCCTTGAATGAAGGCATATTTTGGTTCGCTCGCCTGAGATAGAGAAAAAGAATCTTTATGGTGAGCAAGAAAGATCAGAACCTCAAATCTGTGGTGGCGAAGATTCGTCGCTAAACGAGGCGGAAGTTCTCGAAGAAACCAGGGGAATCTGTTTTAGATATTCTCTAATCGGTTTTCTCATTTTCCTCGTAGCGCCTTTGCCCCACACGCGAACAAAAAACGTTAGAAGGTTGGCCCTGAGCTCTCGAACAGGATGCCGGCGTCTTCGACTGAACAAGCCAATACCGGTGCCTATGTTATTGCGAATAAACAACCTAAATGTCTGTCCGAGTCTATATAACTTCGGCATAGCATCAAGCATGACAGATATTTGAAGTTGACGAGCAGTCATTTTTTTTGGATAAAATGTGACGTGATGCCCATCGTATCTGGACCAATCCCGGTTAAATATCCGATTCTCTCTTTTAAAACGCTCATATAGCCGTGAGCCGGGAATGGGCACCAGGATAAGGAATTGAGTGGTCTCTATGCGCCATTTTATACATGATTTTATCGTAGTTTTGACCGTCTCCAGGGTATCATCATCGAATCCCAGGATCCACATGGCATGGATGGCTATTCCTCGCCTGTGAAATATTTTTGTGTAATGGCCCATTTCATCGCTGCTAAAACCTTTCCCCATTGCCTCCAGGCTCTTAGGATTCGTGGATTCATAGCCGATATAGGCACGCTGGAAACCAGCGCGATTCATGAGCGCCAGCGTTTCGGGATGTCTGGCTAAATCGAGCCTGACCTGGCCGTCATAGGAACGTATCAATCTATTATCAATGATGCTGTTGCAAAGCCTTTCCAATCGTAATCTATTGGCTCCGAGGTTATCCTCAGCGAAAAAAATGGGGATTTTTCCATATCGCCGGTCATAATATTTGATATCCTCAATTACTTTTTGCTCTGACCTAAAACGGTATCCTCTGCCAAACATGGCGATTTCCGAACAGAATTCACATCCCCACGGGCAACCCCTGGAGGTGATTACGGGGATTGAACTCGGCTTTTCAAAACCGTAAATCAGATCGAGGTTGGGCGTGGGCAGGGTATCGAGATCAACACGCGAAGGCGCTGGAGTATGATGACACTGGTCACCTATTTTAAAGGAAAGGCCGGGAATAGATAGAAGCTCTTGAGGGTTTCTTTGCGATGTCCACCATTTCAAGAACTGAACAAAACTCTCGTCAGCCTCATGGCGGAAAACATAGTCTGCGCCGTGCGCAAGCGCTTCTTCCGGTAAAAATGTTACATGAGCTCCCCCAATTAAGACCGGGGCTGTTGGATTTATATCTTCTTTTATCTGTTTTATCAGGGCGTAGGCTTGTGGGACTGTGGAGGTAATGGAGGAAACCAGAATAATGTCGGCCCGGGCAACTTTATCCCAGGGTATGGGGATTAGCTCTTCGCAAAAAATCTCGCACTGGTGGCCTGATTGTTCAGCAATGGTCAAAAGCTGGGCCAATCCCATACGTGGAACATAAACCTTACCAAAAACATGCAGTCCCGGGGCTTTTGGCTCGATACCGACAATGAACATCCTGCCTCCTATTTGCTGAACCTTGAGTGTACTTAAAGGTCTGCTGCCAGAGTCGCTTTCTTTTGTCTATCGCGGCCAATTATCCCGCTTTACTGGGAAAAAGTCAATGTTTATGTTGAGCTATCCAGGTTCGCACCCGATTATATTTTCCAGCACCGGTATGATATGCTGTCTTTCGTAAAATCTTCTGCGAGAGAATCTCTTCGAATAGGCGCAGTGGGTTATAATCCCCTCGAGATAGTGAATAAATGATCTGGGAGATTAAGTAATTGTAGATATAAATAACCATGAGCAAATAGTAAAAATTCCATTTTTTATCTTGACAAGGTATCCATAATTTTTAAAATTAGGGGTTGAGTGGAGAAATATGAAAATGGGACTGTTAAATAGGATCTACAAGCGAAGAGTCATGCATCCCGATAATGGCGTTACGTTTGTTACCGTGGGATTGCCGCTATGGCCGAAGCAGATGTGCACTTGCTGGATTCGATAGCGACCGGGAGGAAAATATTTTTTTAAGAGCCTTGTGAAAATATTCACAACGATACCGATAATAAGAACAGGTACGAGGTCTCAATCATGCCTTCATAAGCCCCGTGCCTGCGTGGATGACGGCTTAGATTTGATGCAATAAGATGTTGTCGAGACCGCCCTTCGGCCTTGGCAAGGGAGAAAGCTTATGACTGATCGGCAGGGAAGTAGAAGAATGAAATATGAGGCGGAGTTAGATTCTGGTTTCGCCAGCGAGATCGCATCGCTACCCGGAGGCGAAAAAATATTTGGCTGTATCCAGTGTGGCACCTGTAGCGGCACCTGTCCCATAAGCCAGCACATGGACTACACTCCGCGAAGAATCATCGCAATGATACGCGCTGGTTTCAGGCAAGAGGTCTTGACCAGTATTACCATCTGGCTCTGTGCTTCCTGCTATTCCTGCACTGTGGAATGCCCCAAAGGCATCAAAATTACAGACATCATGTACGCTCTTAAGCGCAAGGCGATTCGAGAAGGAGTCTATCCTAAACGATTTCCGATCCCTATTCTGGCGCGCGAGTTCTATAGCTCTGTAATGAAAACCGGACGAAACACTGAAAGTCGGCTTACCATAAAACTCTTTCTGAAAACCAACATTCTACAGCTTTTCAGGGAAGCGGCTCTTGGCTTTAAGCTCTGGAGGCAGGGACGCATGGGTCTTGGAAAGGAATCTATCAAAGGCAAGCGTGAGCTTCGCACCATTCTGCAGGCTTTAGAGTCTGCAAAGCTTGATACCTCTTCAAAAAGTGCAGAATTGCCCGCTAAGGAGGCCTCATGAGCTATGTCTATTATCCAGGCTGTTCTTTGAAAGGCCTGGGCAGAGCCTACGAAGAATCGCTTCTGGCTGTCTTCGATGTACTCAATATGCATCTGAAGGAACTGCCTGATTGGAATTGTTGTGGGGCCACGGCATACATGGCGATCGATGAGTCGAAATCATTTGCGCTATCGGCACGTAACCTGGCCCTGGCTGGAAGACAACGCAGCGGGGATGAAATGGTTCATCTGATTGCGCCCTGCAACGCCTGCTATCTGGCCTTGACCAAAACCCAGCGGTACGTAGAAGAATATGACGATGTTAGCCGGGAGATCAGAACCGCCCTGGAGGCAGCCCGGATGCAATATGAGAATAAGGTCCGCGTTCGACATCCTCTCGACGTGCTGGTTAATGATATAGGGTTGGATGCAGTAGCGGATCAAATCAGGCGCCCGTTGAGCGGCCTGAAGGTTGCCTGTTATTATGGCTGCCAGATTGTCAGACCTTACGCCACCTTTGACGACCAGCATGATCCTCTGACCATGGAGCAGCTGATGCTTGCCTCTGGTGCAGAAGCGGTAGATTGGCCTCTGAAGACCCGCTGTTGCGGAGGTTCTCTGACAGGCACCATTCAAGATGTGGGCTTGCGCTTAAACTACATTTTACTTAAAGAGGCCGAGAAACGCGGAGCCGACGTCATAGCAACTATTTGTCCGCTTTGCCAGTTTAATCTTGAGTGTTACCAGCCGCGTATCCGGCGACGATTCAAGGATGCCGTCAGGATGCCGATTGTCTATTTTTCTCAGCTTATGGGGTCGGCATTTGGAATTCCCGAGCGAAAGCTGGGCATGCACCGACTCTTTGTTCCTCTCAGGCTTAAGCCGGCGCCAAAGGCGATGGAAGGAGGACAATATGTCCACAGCTGAGTCCAGACAGAATGGCACTCCAAAAGTCGGTGTCTATGTCTGTCATTGCGGCATTAACATTGCCAACAAAGTAGACGTATTCGATGTCGTTGAGTTCGCCAGGAGCTTACCCAATGTGAGCATCGCCCGCGAATACAAATTCATGTGTTCCGACCCCGGCCAGGATCTGATCAAGGAGGATATACAGGAGGGAAAGGTTAATCGAGTGGTCGTTGCCTCATGCTCGCCTCTGATGCACGAGCCTACTTTCAGGCGTACTATGTCGGATGCCGGTGAGAATCCCTTCTTCTTCCAGATGGCCAACATCAGGGAGCACGTGAGCTGGGTCACGGTTGATGCGCGCGATGCAACCGTTAAGGCCAAGGCCCTCATCGCCGGCGCGGTTCACAGGGTTGCTCTTCATCGGGCCCTGGAAAAAAAGAAGGTTCCTGTCCATCCGGACGTTCTCATCGTCGGCGGGGGGATAGCCGGAATCCACGCCGCACTGACGCTGGCCGATTCCGGCAAGAACGTGTATCTGGTCGAGCGTGAGCCTGCCATCGGCGGACACATGGCCAAGCTCGATAAAACCTTTCCGACCCTCGATTGCGCGGCCTGCATTCTCACTCCGAAAATGGTCTCGGTCGGTCAGCATCCCCGGATTCGCCTGTTGACATGGACGGAAGTCGAGAACGTGGATGGGTATGTCGGGAATTTCGAAGTGAAGGTCAGAAAGAAACCGCGGTATGTAGACATAAAAACATGTATTAGCTGCGGCCTCTGTTATGAGGCGTGTCCCAGCAATCCCTCTCCGAGATATAGAAGACTGATTCTGGGGAAGCAGGTTTTCAAAGAAGGGAAGGTTCTGGAAATACCCCGTCCAGCCGTTAAGGGGCCTGAACATGACCTGACCATTCCCGCCAAAGCCCAGTTCGAGGCAGAGGTGGCTTCGGCTCCGGGGAAAGGAGCTTCCAAATGATTGAAACGGTAAACACATATTACGGTTCAGATCAGTCTGTTGATGAAGTTGTTGATAAATATCAGGCCAGGCCAGATGCTTTAATCATGATCCTTCAGGATGTTCAAAGACATTATCGTTACCTTCCCGAGGATGCTCTGAAATCGGTGGCAGAGAAAATGAACCTTCCTCTTGCTCAGATCTACGGCGTGGCCACTTATTATAGATCATTCAGCCTGAAACCGAAGGGCAAGAACCACATTTGTGCGTGTACCGGTACTGCCTGTCATGTACGCCTGGCGCAGGTTATTGTCGAAAAGTTGGAAACAGAGCTTGGTGTCAGGGCTGGCGAGACTACGCCCGATATGGAGTTCAGTTTAGAGACGGTCAATTGCCTTGGTGCCTGCGCACTCGGCCCTCTGGTCACCGCAAATGAAGTTTATTACGGCAACATGAACGTCACTAAAGTCGATAGACTGCTGGCCAAATTGCGCGGCCAGGAAACCGTGGATAGAAAAGCGGAAGAGGAGGCGGCATGAATCCCGGAAGAGTTTCCTCTCCTCAAGAACTGAGCGATTTGAGAGATCGGGTTATCAAGCAGCGGCGGGAAAACAAGACCATCATTACCATTTGCGCCGGCACTGGTTGCATGGCCTGCGGATGTGGACCTGTCGCCGCCGCTTTCAGAGCAGTACTCCAGCAAAGCGACCTGGATAAGGAAGTCGAGGTCAAAACGACGGGTTGCCATGGTTTCTGTGAGCGTGGCCCGCTGGTGGTCATTCAACCCCAGGGGATATTCTATCAAAGAGCAAAACCGGCCGATGCCAAGGTGATTGTCGATCGCACAATTAAGAACGGAGAGTTGGTCGATAAACTACTTTACCGCGATCCTCAAACTGAAGAGGTCATCGTCCACGAAAGAGATATTCCGTTCTACAAAAGACAGATGCGTCTGGTTTTCGGCAAAAACGGCTTTATGGACCCCACCTCCATCAACGACTATATCGCTCTGGGTGGCTACCAGGCTCTTGCCAAAGCGCTCACCACGATGCAGCCGGAAGAAATCATAGATGAGATCAAAAAATCGGGCTTAAGGGGTCGTGGTGGCGGTGGCTTCTCCACCGGCAGAAAGTGGGCCTCATGTCGTAAGGCAGAGGGACACCCGAAATATGTCATCTGTAACGCAGATGAAGGTGACCCCGGAGCTTTCATGGACCGTTCTCTGCTGGAAGGCAACCCGCATTCTGTGATCGAAGGAATGGTTATAGGCGCTTATGCCATCGGCAGCAGTGACGGTTTCGTCTATGTCCGGAACGAGTATCCCCTGGCGGTCAAGAATCTCTCCTTTGCCATATCGGCGGCCCGCGAACACGGCTTTATCGGAGACGATATTCTTGGAACCGGTTTCAGGTTTGACATCGAGGTTTCCAGGGGGGGTGGAGCTTTTGTCTGCGGTGAATCGACAGCCCTTATGGCATCGTTGGAGGGCAAGGCTGGAGAACCTCGGGCCAAGTATATCCATACCGTTGAAGCCGGCCTCTGGAATAAGCCATCCAATCTGAACAATGTCGAGACCTGGGCCAATGTGCCCCTGATAATTGAAAAGGGAGCTGATTGGTACGCTAATATCGGCACCGCTGGTTCAAAAGGCACCAAGGTTTTCGCCCTGACCGGCAAAGTCAACAACACCGGCCTGGTTGAGGTGCCGATGGGAATCACCTTGCGCGAGATCATCTGTGATATCGGCGGAGGAGTCCCTAGAAATAAAAGGTTAAAAGGGGTGCAAACCGGCGGCCCCTCAGGCGGCATATTGAAAGTCCAGACCGACGGAACAGGCGTACAGGAGAGTGATGTCCGGGAAAACGAGGAAGCGGTGAATCTCCTCGACTTGCAGATCGATTTTGACGAGTTGACCAAGGTGGGATCGATGATGGGATCCGGCGGAATGATCGTTATGGACGAGGATTCATGTATGGTGGATGTAGCCAAATACTTCCTTAACTTCCTGCAGGAGGAGAGCTGCGGAAAATGCCTTCCGTGTAGAGAAGGGATTCGTATGATGCTGAATATCCTGACCCGGATCAGCGACGGCGCAGGAGAGCTGGAGGATATTGCGCTATTAGAGGAGATTTCCCACGTGGTCTCTAATACCAGTCTGTGCGATCTTGGGGGAAGCGCTCCCAACCCGATTCTTTCAACCATACGCTATTTCCGTTCCGAATATCAGGCCCACATCGTAGACAAACGTTGCCCGGCCGGGGTCTGCAAAGCGCTTGTTTCGCATGCAATAGATGAGAACTGCAACGGCTGTCATGCCTGCTTTAAGCCCTGCCCGACCGACGCCATAGTAGGTAGCCCGAAACAGTTACATACAATCGATCAGGACAAGTGTACTCAATGCGGCGGATGCTATCAGATGGGTAAAACGAGGCGAGGGCGATACAATTCAGCGCAGGGCGCAAGAAGTCTGGAAACCGAAAAGGAAGACTAAAATTGCCGCCGCGGCATAGGAGGACAGCTTTATGGCCAAAGTCAAGATAACAGTCGACGGTCATTCTGTTGAAGTCGAAGAAGGATCATATGTGCTTGAGGCCGCTCAAAGTTTAGGCATTGAAATCCCCACCCTCTGCCACTATCCATATATAAAGCCTTATGCCGCCTGCCGCATGTGCGTTGTTGAAGCCCGTGATGGCAAAGGCTGGAGTAAGATTGTCACTGCCTGCAACTATCCGACCTGGGATGGCCTTGAGATCTTGACCAATACTCCCGGGGTGCTCAGCTCTCGTAAGGTTAATCTGGAGATGCTGATGAGCCGCTGCGCCCCCGTTCCTGTATTACAACAGCTGGCGGGGAAATTGGGCATTGAAAAACCGCGCTGGGGAGTTGGTGAAGACACATGTATTCTCTGCGGTTTATGTGTCCGGGTTTGCGATGAGATCGTAGGCGCTCACGCCCTGTCATTCAGCGAGCGCGGAATTTTCCGCAAGGTTTCAACGCCGTTTGATGATGAGAGCGACGATTGTATTTTGTGCGGTGCCTGTGCGAAAGTCTGCCCGACGGGACATATTGTGATGGAAGATATGGAGAAACGAACCATCATTCATAAAGAATTCACCCTGGGTCCCAATGCAGCAATTACCGTGCCTACTCTTCAAGCCGTGCCCAACGTACCGGTAATCAACCCGGAGTATTGTATACATTTTAACACCGGCGGATGCAAGATCTGTTCACAGGTTTGTCCTAAAGACTGTATTAACTATGAGGAAACCGAGCAGTATGAGGACTTCAAGGTTGGCTCGATAATCCTGGCCACCGGCTTCAAAGCCTTCGATCCCACTCCTCTTAAGCAGTACGGTTACGGGCGGCATCCCAATGTCATCACCGCCGAAGAGTTCGAGATGATGAACAATGCCTCCGGACCGACCGGCGGGAAAATTCTGCTTGAGAACAATGAAGAACCGCAGTCAATCGCTATCATTCACTGTGTCGGAAGTCGTAACGAAAACTACAACGCCTATTGCTCGCGCGTATGCTGTATGTACTCCTTGAAACTTGCTCACCTGATACATGAGCGGACTGATGCCGAAGTGTACAACTTCTACATCGACATGAGGACCCCTGGAAAGGGTTACGAGGAGTTCTATGATCGACTTTCACATGAGAATGTCCATTTCATCCGTGGCCGTGCGGCCGAGATCACCGACTGGACCATGACTCCCGAGGAAGAAGGCAAGCTTGTCATCAGGGCTGAGGATACACTGATAGGAGTGGTGCGGCGAATCCCGGTGGATATGGTGGTGCTGTCGATAGGCCTCGAACCGCAGAAAGACGCCGAGGAAGTCCGTCGCCTTTTCAATATAAGTTGCAGCAGCGACGGTTGGTTTCTGGAGCGGCATCCCAAGCTCGCTCCAGTATCGACGTTTACAGATGGCATATTTATCGCCGGAACCTGCCAGGGACCCAAGGACATTCCCGATTCAGTCGCCCAGGCGGGGGCGGCGGCAGCCGAAGCCCTGGTCCTTATTGATCGGGGCTATGTGGAACTGGAACCGAATACCGCTTATATCGAAGAGGAGCTATGTTCCGGCTGTAAGACCTGTGTGCCGCTCTGTCCGTTCAGCGCCGTCAGCTTTAACATCGAAAAGAGCATTTCAGAGATCAATGAGGTGCTTTGCAAGGGTTGCGGAACCTGCGTGGCGGCCTGCCCTTCAGGCGCGCTTAATCAAAATCTCTTTGATGATGAGCAAATCTATGAAGAAATAAAGGGAGTGATGAGCTATGTCTGATGGTCAGGCAACGAACAAGCCATTTGAGCCCAGAATCGTCGCCTTCTTCTGTAACTGGTGCACCTATACAGCGGCCGATCTGGCAGGAACGGCTCGAATGAAATACGCACCAAATGCCAGAATTATACGGCTGATGTGTTCCGGTCGATTGGATCCCCAGTTCGTATTGGCGGCGTTCAGGGAGGGGGCTGATGGGGTGCTGATTGGAGGCTGTCATCCCGGAGATTGCCATTACCAGGAAGGTAATTATAAGGCGCTACGTCGCTACAAGTTGCTCAAACGCCTTCTGAAAATGATGGGTATCGAGGAAGACCGGATAAGACTTGAATGGATATCGGCATCGGAGGGAGATAGAGTTCAGGCGGCCATGGATGAGATGGCAACTGCGATTCGAAAACTTGGACCACTGCATCTCGAACCGAAAATGATTTCGCCCAAGCCTCAGATCTCCCGACAGATTTCAGCCGTCTTGCAGGGAGGTATCTAATGAGCAAACCCAAGGTGGGATTTTATTGGTGCGCTTCATGTGGCGGTTGTGAAGAGGCTGTGGTGGATCTTGCCGAAGACATCCTGAAAGTAGTGGAAGCTGTTGAAATATCCTTCTGGCCTGTGGCTCTCGATTTTAAACGAGCCGATGTGGAAAATATGCAGGATGGTGAAATGGCGGTCGGTTTCGTCAATGGTGCCATTCGCACTTCCGAACAGAGAGAAATGGCGGAACTCATGCGCCGGAAATGCCAGCTTCTAATAGCTTTCGGAAGCTGCGCCCATATGGGGGGGATCCCGGGTCTGGCCAATCTCCACGACCGCGAAACCATTTTTGAAAAAGTATACCAACAAGTTCCAAGTCTAACCAATCCCGCAAATGTGAAGCCCCAAAGCGAATTAAAAGTATCCGAAGGTACACTTACCCTGCCGGTATTCTGGGATACAGTTAAGGCTTTGGACCAGGTAGTTGAGGTTGATTATTATCTGCCGGGCTGTCCACCTCCGGTCAGCCTAATACAAGGCGCTCTCACTGCGATATTGGAGAACAAATTGCCTCCTAAAGGTGCTGTTTTAGCACCGGATGTGACACTCTGCAATGATTGCCCACGCAAAGAGTCGAAACCCGAGAAGCTCCTGATAGATGAGTTCAAACGTCCTCATGAGATCATGGTGGATGCGGAGAAATGCCTGTTAGCGCAAGGGCTTCTTTGCATGGGACCGGCTACTCGCAGTGGCTGCGATGCCGCCTGCGTGAGCGCCAACATGCCGTGCACCGGTTGCCTCGGCCCGACCAGCAAGGTCAGGGATTACGGAGGAAAAGCCTTATCCGCTATTGCCTCTTCATTGGAATCAAACGACGAGAAGGAGATTGCTGAGAAGATGGAGAAAATTGCCGACCCCGTAGGCACATTTTATCGCTATAGTCTACCCTGGTCGTTTTTACATCGACGGGTGAGTGGCCCCGAAAGAGGAGGAGCATCGAAATGAGTCGCCAGATTGTAATCGATCCTATCACCCGGCTTGAGGGTCATGGCAAGATAGATATTTTCTTAAACGATGAGGGAAATGTCGACCGGGCCTATTTCCAGGTTCCCGAATTACGAGGCTTTGAGAAATTCGCCGAGGGTCGGCATGCGGAGGATATGCCCCAGATCACGTCGCGTATATGCGGCGTGTGTCCCACTGCCCACCATATGGCATCGTCCAAGGCCCTGGACGATCTTTATAAAGTTGATCCGCCTCCTGCCGCCAAAAAGATAAGGGAGATGGTTTACAGCGCATTTTATGTCGAGGATCACGCGTTGCACTTCTTTTTCTTAGGCGGGCCCGATTTTGTCGTCGGCCCGACCGCCCCCAGGGGAGAGCGCAATATCCTCGGTGTCCTGGGCAAGGTCGGGTTAGAGATAGGAAAAGAGGTTATCGGGGTTCGCAAGCAGCTGCGCGATTTAATCACTCTGGCCGGCGGAAAGGTAATCCATCCGGTGTTTGGACTTCCCGGCGGGGTCTCCAAAACTCTGACTCAGGAAGACCAGCAGAAATTTATCGACGGCGCAGAGCGGGCGGTGAAATTCGGGCTGTTCTGCTTGGAAATATTCAATGATGTGGTGCTCAAGAACGCTCAATATGTTGAAACCATTATCTCCGATGCCTACACTCACAAAACCTACTACATGGGCCTTGTGGATAGAGACAATAAGGTCAATTTTTATGACGGTGACGTGAGGGTTGTGGGTCCCGATGGCAAGGAATATACTAAATTCAAAGCTCAGGATTATCTGAATCATGTGGCCGAGCATGTGGAACCCTGGAGCTATGTAAAATTCTGCTTTCTTAAGAACGTTGGCTGGAACGGCTTCACCGAGGGCCCTGAAAGCGGTATTTACGCGGTTGCTCCTCTGGCAAGATTAAACGCCGCTGATGGGATGGCCACTCCGCAGGCTCAAAAGGCTTATGAGCAGTTCTACGAAACTCTCGGCGGTAAGCCTGTCCACTACACCCTGGCCAATCACTGGGCGCGGCTGATAGAGCTTTTATATGCTGCAGAGCGATTGAAGGAACTGGCTAACGACCCGGAAATTATCGATTCGAATGTGCGCACTATTCCGAAGAATATTCCTGAAGAAGGAATGGGGGTCGTGGAGGCGCCGCGTGGCACTCTCTTCCACCATTACCAGACTGACAAGCGAGGTGTAATAACCCGGGCCAACCTGATCGTGGCCACGCAGAATAATGCTGCTCGCATCGCCATGTCGGTAGATAAGGCCGCCCGGGGAGTGATAAAGGAAGGCAAGGTAGACGATGGCATTCTCAATCTGATTGAGATGGCATTCCGCGCCTACGATCCGTGCCATGGCTGTGCCACTCATGCATTACCGGGTCAGATGCCCTTGCTGGTGCGGATTTATGACAGCAAGATGGAAATAGTCTCGGAAATACGCAGAGATTGAAATCGTGAAGACACTGGTTCTCGGCCTGGGCAACGAGCTTCTGGGCGACGATGGTGTAGGCATCCTGGCGGCAAGAAGGCTTAAGAACAGGCTCGATGGTTCGATCGACGTTGTCGAAAGCGAACTATCGGGTCTGGCCTTGCTCGAGCATTTCATCGGCTATGAGCGTGCCATTGTGCTCGATGCCATCCATACAACTCGTTATACGCCGGGAACGGTGGTCGAGCTCGGGCCTGACGATTTCGATACGATTCTTGCACCTTCACCGCATTACTCCGGTCTGCCCGAACTCCTCAACCTGGCCAGGCAGCTCGATCTGGAGTTCCCCAAAAAGATCAGGATTTTCGCCGTTGAAATCCTGGACCCCTATACTATCGGAGAATCGATGAGTGCGCCGGTTAAAGAGGGGATTGAGGAACTAATCCATCGTGTGGAGGCGCAGCTCCGGAGCTGGCAGGAGGAATAGCTGATACAGATTCGGCCGGAGATACTTGTTCGGAGGTTAGAATAAGGTTTTAGTTTTAGCATAGATATTCTCCATGTAACTAAGGATTGCCTTGACATGGCAGGTTGTGCAGGACATCTTTCGAGCGAGGAATCCTTGATGCGGACTTCCCTGAAAAATCATCATACCATTCAGCGCATGCGGGTAGTAATACGCGGCGCCGTGCAGGGCGTCGGATTCAGGCCGTTTGTCTTCAGATTAGCGCATGATTTAGAACTCGCCGGATGGGTTGTTAACTCAGCCCAGGGAGTGGTCATAGAGGTCGAGGGAATATATCAAAAGCTGCGGGATTTTCATCTGCGATTAGAGACCGAGAAGCCTCCTCTCTCGTTTATTTATAGCCTGGAATCATCTTATCTCGATCCGGTCGGCTATACCGATTTCGAGGTGCGGCAGAGCGACGATACCGGGAAAAAAACAGCACTCGTCCTGCCCGATATCGCCACCTGCTCCGATTGTCTGAAGGAAGTTTTCGATCCTGCCGACCGGCGATATCTTTATCCATTTACCAATTGCACTAATTGCGGCCCTCGTTACAGCATCATAGAATCATTGCCGTATGACCGCTCCAATACCACGATGAAACAGTTTACGATGTGCAAGGAATGCCAGGCTGAATATGAAGATCCTCATGATCGACGGTTTCATGCCCAACCCAACGCCTGTCCGAAGTGCGGGCCTTATCTTGAATTATGGGATGGCGAGGGAAAGACAATCTCATCTCGGCACGAAGCACTCCAGCACGCCGCCGAAGCTCTTCGCGGTGGGGAAATAATCGCCTCAAAGGGTCTCGGAGGATTTCACCTGATGGTGGATGCGCGTAATGAAAACGCTGTCCTTCGATTACGTTCCCTTAAAGGACGGGAGGAAAAACCGTTCGCGCTTATGTTTCCGAATCTCGGCTCGATTGGGGAATGCTGCAGGATCTCAGATCTTGAAGAAAGATTGCTCAAAACGCCGGAGTCACCAATTGTTTTGCTGCGACGGTCGAACCGTGTTTCGGGTTGCCATGTTACGACGGTTGTTGCTCCCGGCAATCCATACCTGGGTATTATGCTTCCCTACACACCGCTTCATCATCTTCTGATGGCGGAGCTGGGCTTTGCAGTTGTGGCCACCAGCGGAAATCTCTCTGACGAGCCTATATGCACCGATGAGTGCGAGGCATTGGATAGACTGCGCGGCATCGCAGATAAGTTTCTGGTTCACAACCGGCCGATCTTCAGGCACGTAGATGATTCTGTTGCGAGCGTTGTGAAGGACAGGGAACTTATTTTGAGACGCGCCCGCGGCTATGCGCCGCTGCCAATTCGAGCTAAAGATCCGATGCCATCGCTTATGGCTGTCGGGGGGCATCTAAAAAACACTATCGCAATTTCGATTGGCCGGCAGGCGTTTGTCAGCCAGCACATTGGCGATCTTGAAACGACGCAGGCTTTCAAGGCGTTCAGGAGGGTCGGTGAGAGTTTTTCAACACTCTACGATTTTCAGCCAGAATCGGTGGTCTGCGACCTGCACCCCGACTATCACTCTACAAAGGTAGCTGAAAAACTCGGCTTTCCCCTGATACGTGTTCAGCATCACTACGCCCACGTAGCGGCCTGCATGGCGGAGAATGAGCTTGAAGGTCCTCTTCTGGGTGTCTCCTGGGACGGGACCGGTTATGGGACCGATGACACTATCTGGGGCGGTGAGTTCTTGCGGGTTACCGAATCGTCATGGCGACGGGAGGCTCATTTTCGCACCTTTCGTTTGCCCGGCGGTGAGAAGGCGATAAAGGAACCCAGGCGTGCAGCCCTGGGCCTGTTGTTTGAAATTTACGGCGATGAAGCCTTTTCGATGACCGATATTAAGCCGGTTGGCGAATTTTCCCATCGGGAACTGGATCTGCTGAAAACGATGGTAAAAAAAGGGATCAACTCCCCTCTGACCTCGAGCGCGGGGCGCTTATTCGATGCCGTTTGCGCCGTTGTCGGAATCCGCCAGATCTCCAGATTTGAGGGTCAATCGGCGATGGAATTGGAATTCTCTTTACACGGGATTCAAACGGATGATATGTATAAATTCAGGATCGATGCAAGCCAATCTCCCATTATCGTTGACTGGGAAGATGCATTCCTGGAGATTGTTGATGATGTTGGGCGCGGGGTCCCGGCAGGGCTGATTTCGGCCAGATTTCACAATGGGCTCGTTGAAGCCGTCGTGGAGATTGCCGGGCTCATCGGAGAAAAGAAAGTTATTCTTACGGGAGGCTGTTTTCAGAATAGATATCTCACCGAGCGGGCAGTGTCGCGGTTGGAAACCGAAGGTTTTCGTCCATACTGGCACCAGCGTATCCCTCCGAACGACGGCGGTATTGCTCTGGGGCAAATCGCTGCCGCTTCACGGTTACAACGTAGGAGTTAAACACCATGTGTCTGGCGGTTCCCGGTAAAATTGAAAGCATCAGCGATAATGGGCCTCTGACCCGGTCGGGCAAGGTGAGTTTTGCCGGTGTGGCAAAAGAGGTCAATCTTGCGTATGTCCCCGAGGCTCGGGTGGGAGATTATGTGATCGTGCATGCCGGTTTCGCCATAAGCGTGGTCGACCAGGAAGAGGCTAATCAGGTATTTGAATACTTAAAGGAAATGGGCGATCTCGAGGAATCAGAGGACGGTTCAGGATGAAGTTTGTAAACGAGTATAGAGATCCAGATTTCGCCAGGCGCTATTCAAAAGCCATAGCAAAAATCGTGACTAAGCCATGGATCATAATGGAGATATGCGGCGGGCAGACACATGCCATCATGAAATTCGGTATCGACAAGCTCCTGCCGAAAGAGATAACATTGCTTCACGGTCCCGGCTGCCCGGTTTGTGTTACTCCGCTTGAAATGATTGACAGGGCCATAGAAATCGCTGCGCTCCCGCAGGTTATTTTCTGTTCTTTCGGAGATATGTTGCGGGTACCGGGTTCTGACAGAGACCTTCTTTCAGTGAAAGCCGACGGCGGCGATATCCGCGTGATCTATTCGCCCCTTGATGCCATCGAAATTGCAAAAAACAATCCCGGCAAGCAGGTCGTGTTTTTCTCGGTTGGATTTGAAACTACCGCCCCGGCCAATGCCATGACCGTGGTCCGGGCAAACCAGCAGGGCATAGAGAACTTTTCCATGCTGGCGGCCAATGTGCTGGTTCCTCCTGCAATCGAGGCCATCTTATCCTCACCGGATAGGCGGGTGCAGGGTTTCCTGGCGCCGGGCCATGTCTGCACGGTAAGTGGTTTCGGCGAGTATGAATCTCTGGCTAAAAGGTATGGCGTGCCTATTGTGGTCACCGGGTTTGAGCCGATGGACATACTTCAGGGGCTCTTCATGGTCATCAGGCAACTCGAGGAAGGAAGAGTTGAGGTCGAGAATCAATATGCCCGTAGCGTGCGTCGAGACGGCAACCAGGCGGCCCGGAAGATTATGGCCGATGTTTTCCGGGTTGTTAACCGTAAGTGGAGGGGTATAGGAGAGATACCCAGAAGCGGTCTATCTCTGAAGGACGAGTATAAAAAGTTTGACGCCGAGCGGCGCTTCGGTGTCGCTGAGAAAACAGTCAAAGAATCATCGGAGTGCATAAGCGGGCTAATTCTCACCGGAACCAGAAAGCCGAATCAATGTCCCGCTTTCGGGATACGATGTAACCCCGATCACCCTCTTGGTGCAACCATGGTTTCCTCCGAGGGTGCCTGCGCCGCATATTATCACTATCGTCGGAATATCGTGCCGGAAACAAGTAAATATGATAAGGGAGCATAAGCCATGGCGGATGATCAAGATTTCTCTCTCAGTTGCCCGCTGCCCATCTCCGATTATCCGCAGGTTACTCTGGCACACGGCGGCGGCGGGACTCTTATGCGTCAGCTTATCGAGAAGGTGTTTATCCCGACATTCGACAACCCCATGCTGGATTTGAAGCATGATGGTGCCTTGATCACTCTCGACGGGAAGAGGATTGCCTTCACCACCGATTCTTACGTTGTTCACCCTCTTTTTTTTCCGGGCGGAGATATCGGTGAATTGGCTGTCAACGGAACCGTTAATGATCTGGCGATGTGTGGGGCCAGGCCTCTATATCTGAGTGCGGGGCTGGTTCTCGAAGAAGGTTTGTCGATGGAGACTTTATGGCGCGTTGTGCAATCCATGCAAGCGGCGGCCAGAAAGGCTGAAGTTCAATTGGTTACTGGGGATACCAAGGTCGTTGACAGGGGCAAAGGCGACGGCATCTTTGTCAACACCGCAGGGATCGGTATACTTGAACACGAGCTTACCGTTGCGCCGTCGAGTGTAAAACAGGATGATGCGATCATTCTCAGCGGAGATATCGGACGACACGGGATGGCCGTCATGGCTGTAAGAGAAGGGTTGGAATTTGAAAGCACCATCCGGAGCGACTGCGCATCGGTGGCCGGTTCGGTTCAAAAACTCCTGGATGGGGCTGTGGAAGTGCATTGCCTGCGAGACCTGACCCGCGGCGGCCTTGCCAGTGCTCTGGTGGAAATAGCCGCGTCCTCCGGCCTGGATATTTCGGTTGACGAAAATGCCATACCGGTGCGCGATGATGTCCTGGGGGCATGTGAAATACTCGGTTTTGATCCTCTGTATGTGGCTAATGAGGGAAGATTCATCGCGTTCGTTCCAGCCCCGGAGTCTGAACGGGCGTTGAGCATACTCCGCTCGGATCCGCTGACTACCGATGCCTGCATTATTGGAAATGTAAATAGCGGCACCTCCGGCATTGTAACCATGACGAGTAAGATCGGCGCCGCTCGCTTTTTGGAACTGCTCAGTGGTGAACAGCTCCCCAGAATCTGTTGAGCAGGTTTCGGAACTCACGCCGGCTGGTTCTAAATTAAACAGATCGCTCTCCGCCAAATATGGATATATGCAAATTACTCTTAAAAAAACTAAAGGTACTATGCCCGGTACTTGCGGGATTGCGGGCGATTTTCCTGCGGGGATTTTTCTCCTGCCTGGATGATTTATTTTAATTGCCTGCAAGCAGACTCTTAATCCATCCGTACCACCTATCGAGGCCCTCTCCTGTCCGGCAAGAGGTTTCGATGATTTCAAGCTCGCCGTTTATCCTGAGGGCATTTTCCTTCGCCCGGCTGAGATCGAAATCGCAATACTGCAGAAGGTCGATTTTGTTTATCACCACCACCGACGACCGGCGAAACATGGCCGGATATTTAAGCGGTTTGTCATCACCCTCGGTGACGCTGATAATCACGACCTTCATATCCTCGCCCAAATCATAGCCTGACGGACAGACCAGGTTGCCGACATTTTCGATAAACAGAAGTCTGATTTCATCAAGGTTTAGCTCATCAATCGCCCTCGATACCATCCTGGCGTCGAGGTGGCAGGCGCCTCCGGTGATGACAGGCCGAACCAATTTGCCGCCGGCGGAAATAAGCCGCCGGGCGTCATTGTCGGTCTGCACGTCGCCCGCTATGACAGCCATTTCGATCTCGTTACCGAGCGCCCGGATGGTCTTCTCAAGCAGGCTGGTCTTACCCGAGCCCGGGGAGCTGACCAGATTCAAAGAGACGATTCCCTTCTCTTTTACCCTGCTGCGGATGATAGCAGCCAGGCGGTCATTTTCCGACAGCACCTTCTTCTCAACAGGAATTCTTTCCGCCATAATCCGACCTACTTCCAGCTTCAATTCAAGAAAGTAATATCATCATACCGTGTCTCGTTTTTCGTCCTCTACCTCCATATAAGCTACATGAAGTTCCTCACCCTGTATCAGTTTGATCTCGGCCGATCCGCATAGAGGGCAGATAAACATGAATTCTTCCACCTCGAATTCGGATGAGCATTTTCTGCATTTTCCCTTGATCGAGACTGATTCAATGTCCAGCCTGGTATCGGCTAACCGGGTATCCGCGGTTATGGCCTCGAATCCGAACTGCAGCGCCTCGGGGACAACGGCATTTAAGGCGCCGATTCTGACATGGATCGTATTCACCGAATAAAGCTTGCGCTTCTCGATTTCGCCTAAAGCGATTTTTACAATAGATTCTGCAATCGCTAATTCATGCATGGCCGAGACCGGAATTCATCAATTTAAGACTGTCAATATCTCTACACCCGATCATAATCGCTCCCAATAAGCGTAAATACGAGCATTTCAGTCAAGTCAAAATCATATATTTGTAACTGGTAAGCGTGCCGATTTCAATTGCCAATACTCATTTCAACTTCTGAGGATTTTTTCATGCTTGACTTTTATGGCGCGTTAAAATTTATTGACTTTCGATCTGCGGGAGTAACTCAGTTGGTAGAGTGACAGCCTTCCAAGCTGTTAGTCGCGAGTTCGAACCTCGTCTCCCGCTATTTCTATTACTCCTTGGAACTTAACATATTTCATTGTAGGAAGGTCGTTTACGGTGGATTATTTGTGGTTTCCATTTCCCTCAATTTCACCCGTTTTCACCCATTTTTGATACCTTTATGGCACAAATCTGGCACAGGCAAATTCTTCAGCTCTTTCTACTCCCCCTTCCCGTTCCAAGTTTATGTGTTCGATTTTCTAAATATTGATCAAGGTCTTCTTTCCTGAATTTATTTAATCGACCTACCTTGGTGAACGGAATTCTCTCATCACTAATCCAGTTATAAAGCGTTTTTACGCCTATCCCAAGATATCCTGCGGCCTCATCCATATTCATTAAATCTGGAACTGGTTCGGTGTATTCCCCTGGTGTAATAGTCTTTGCAAGGCATGATTTCAGGTAATAATGACGCAACTCAAGATCGTCCATATTGGCTTTGATTCTTGAGTATATGCCCCGGATGTCTTGAATGATTTTTCCTGTAACTGAAATCCTATTTGTACTGGAGTTATAAAAACTATAGAGTAGGCAATTGTCCTCATCGCTAATATAGAGGTCTATATCCAAATCCCCTGGCTGGATAATTAAATCCTGAAAAACTGTTCCTGGTGGAAGGAGAACAAAATACCAGCCGCTTTCTCCTACATTCACAACATGTTTAAAAAGACCAGAATCATTAGCAAACGGCTGCCTAATAATCTTATACCTGTTTTCTACTCCAGTTTGTTTTTGAAATTCTGGGTCAATCATATCGCATATTTTGCCCATAACAAATGGAAAATCTACTTCATCTTCCATTGAAAAGATAAGCCGTTCAATTCGATAAACAGGAGAATTAAATGCTTTTGTTGGTCGGTCAATAAATATGTTTTTTACCACAATACTCATAAGACGAAAATGTATAATCTGGCTGATAGAGTCAAGCCGAAAAACAGCACCCGAAAGCGCTTAAAAAATAAAGGCGGCAGGGTTGGTGCCGCCTTGAACTAAATTTAACTGTTAGGATCATAAACGAAAATAAGTTAATACAAGACCAAAATAGTCCATTTTCCGCTTGACATAATCGCCTCAACGGGCTATATTAAGGGTGAGATTCGCGCGAAAGACCCGTACTTGGAACCATCCAACATCGAAATCCTAGAATATGGAATCAGCCACGAGAGCTGAAAATTATTAACTAGCCATGGCCCGTAATTTGGGACTTGGCCAAACCAACGAATGACACAATGGACAACGCAACAATTACCACTACAGATTTCTATCTGGCCGCGTATCTGTTAGCGAAGAATCATCAGCTGGCAGGTCACGAACGGGCGAACGGTAAATCGAAATTCGAATTTCAGGGTCATGGAATCAATGGACTATTGAATGATTTCTACCAGGATCGGGCGCTAATATCCCCACAGGCATATGCCAGAACGATCCGCGACCTGAAAGCCATTATGTATAATGGTACGACACTAAAACCACTTAACGACTATGACAACGGAACAACAACGAAAGGATCTGAATGATCGGATAGAATTATCGCTGGCTCCCAAGACATATGACGCCAGTAAGAGCGTAAAGTTTGAGCGGAAGGAGATTCGGCCAAAGGATCTTGAACAAACGCTCAAATCCCACAATTATTCCCTCATCAAATGGAAGGATGGAATTCGAGACGGCGCGAATTATCAGTACAGCGATGGCTTCATTATTGATATCGACGGCGGTCTGACAATACCAGAAGCAGAAGCCATACTGAAACGGCATAACCTCAATTATTTTTTAATCCCCAGTAAGAGCCATACTCCCCAGCTTCATAAATATCATATCCTGATATTTTTTAGCTACCGCGTATACACTTCAAAAGCCTACAAAAACATAGCTGAACACATCATCACTGATCTATTCCCCGAATGCGACCCAGCGGTTAAGGATGCTGGCCGATTTATATTTGGCTCACCCGATAATGTCAAAGTA
>CBEWDL010000012.1:0-32694 GCA_965555375.1 uncultured bacterium | reverse complement strand
CCTCCTTAATACGTCGGTCATCGAGCATACTTACCGGGGCTTTCCTCTCTCCGCCCGGGTGGAGGGTTTAAGGGTATTGTTTCCCGTGGGAATCTTAGACATAAGCCCGGAAGATGCCGGAAAAACGGGAATATCCCAGGGTGATGAAGTTGTGGTGACATCAGCTCAATTCGAGAAAATCTGGCCTGCAAGAGTCCTGGCCGAACAGCCGCAAGGGATGTTGCGCATCACACTGCATCAAAGGGAATCTATCGGAGGCAACCCGCATCCAGTGAGAATAAGGAAAAAAGATGTATAAGTTGATAACTAACCGGATGATTGTGCCAAATATTCACCTCCTGGTGCTGGAGGCTCCAGCAGTTGCCCGCCAGGCGAAACCGGGCCAGTTCGTGATCGTACGGGCCGATGAAGATGGAGAGAGAATACCCCTATCAATCTCTGACTGGGATGCGGAACAGGGGACGATAACAGTTGTTGTCGTGAACGTAGGCGATACAACTGGTAGACTGGTATCAATTGAAACTGGAACGGGCATTCCCACTGTGGTAGGGCCGCTCGGCAATCCCACGGAGGTTGATGATTTCGGCACCGTGCTTTGCCTTGGAGGGTGTTACGGCATCGGAAGCATTTATCCAATTGCCCGAGCGCTAAAAGAGAAAAAGAACAAGGTTATTACAGTTATCGAAGCCAGGAGCTCGTATCTTTTTTATTGGGAGGATAAGCTCGCGGAAGTATCCGATAAAATCGTGCAGATTACCCGGGATGGAACGAAGGGCTACCGGGGACACGTGGGAAGGCTCCCCGAGATCATCAGGTCGCTTACGGAGCCGGTCGACCGGCTGATCATCAACGGCTGCACGTTCCTTTTGAAAAGGGGATCGGATATAAGCCGGTCTTTAGGCATAAAAACTGTGGTCAGCTTAAATCCCATAATGATCGACGGCACGGGAATGTGTGGTGTATGTCGTGTCACTGTCGGATCGACCACAAAATTTGCCTGCGTGGATGGTCCGGACTTCGATGGGCATCAGGTAGATTGGGGCGAGCTACTGCAGCGCCGCAAGACATATATGGAGGAAGAGGTCATCCCTCTCAGAACAAGTAGATGTGAAAAACATGTCGGCAAATCATAGAAAAACGTGTTATGTCTGAACCGCAACGAAAAAAGCTGGACTTAAATAGAAGAGAAATGCCCAAACAGCCGGCCCAGGTCCGAAGGCATAATTTCAACGAAGTGGCTTTGGGCTATCCTGTTGAAATTGCGGTAGAAGAGGCAAAGCGATGTTTACAGTGCAAAAAGCCAAAGTGTGTTTCGAAGTGTCCGGTGGAAATAGACATTCCCGGATTTATCAAATGCGTCGCTGAGGGGGACTTTTCCGCCGGAATCAGGATACTGAAGGAAAAAAACTGCCTTCCCGCGATCTGCGGTCGGGTGTGCCCTCAGGAGGAACAGTGCGAAGAAGTGTGCGTACTGCGAGTCAAAGGAGCGCAGAGCGCAATTGGTCGCCTGGAACGGTTCCTGGCTGACTGGGAAGCTGAGCAAGGTGAGCTTGAGATGCCCGAAATTATGCCGGCTACCGGTAGAAATGTGGCTGTCGTCGGCGGAGGACCTGCAGGATTGACCGTGGCCGGCGATCTGATAAAATTAGGGCATCAGGTGACCATCTTTGAAGCTCTGCATGAAATGGGAGGAGTCCTGATTTACGGTATCCCGGAGTTCCGACTTCCCAAAGCTATCGTGAGCAGAGAAGTCGACTATCTCAAGAAGCTCGGCGTCAAGGTGGTGATCGACTTTGTAGTCGGCAAGACCAAACCATTAGACAACCTTCTGGAGGAATTTGACGCTGTCTTTATCGGTTCCGGGGCCGGACTTCCCTGGTTTATGGACATTCCCGGCGAAAATCTGAATGGTGTTTATTCGGCAAATGAATATCTGACCAGGATGAACCTGATGAAGGGTTTTCTCTTTCCTCAGTTCCGTACTCCGGTGAAGAATCATAAAAAGGTTGCCGTCATAGGCGGAGGAAACGTGGCCATGGACTGCGCCAGGACCGCCTTGAGGCTCGGGGCAGAGTCCAGGATTATCTATAGGAGATCCAAGCAAGAGCTTCCAGCACGTTTGGAGGAGATAGAGAATGCGGAGGAGGAAGGAGTCATTTTTGACTTTCTGACCCTGCCCATTCGATACATTGGCGATGAAAACGGATGGCTGAAGGAAATCGAATATTTGAAGATGGAATTGGGTGAGCCTGACTCCTCTGGAAGGAGAAGACCCGTTCCCATCGAGGGTTCCGAGACTATTCTGCCCATGGACGCTGTGGTCTGCGCCATCGGTAATAGCCCCAATCCCCTCATCGCGGCCACCACAGCCGGACTGGAAGTTGGTAAGAAAGGAAACATCGTCGCTGATGAGGAAACCGGTAAAACCTCCAGGGACAGGGTATGGGCCGGGGGAGATGTGGTGACCGGGGCAGCAACTGTTATCCTGGCCATGGGAGCCGGGCGCAAGGCCGCCAGATCTATGCATGAACACCTCTGCTCCATCTGAACTGCAGAGTTTCGGAACATCTTGGATACTTTTACCCTCATTTGTTGACTTCAAAGAGATCATAAAAAGGCGTATTTGCAAATCCGGGATTCGAGTCCCTGCGCCGCTAATTGTCTTTTAAGGAGTTACGACGGTTTATAAAAGGTGCGCTTTTCCCCGCGTCAACAACGAGTGGTATATCTGTGGTGCTTTCTGGTGTTGAAAAGGGCTTGCTAATCGAAAAAGTGTCTCTTATTTTAAGATACAACTTATCCGGATTCATTTGAAGACCTACATTGGCGTATTGGTAAGTCCTCCGCAGAAAACACCCGCAATCTGACCGGGTTCAAAGCCCATCCAAAGTCCTGCGGTCAGGGCTGTAACTGCCCCCATGCTGAGGGCACAGACAAGAGCAATATTGAAGCGAAATCCGTTATTTTTAAGTGAGGCGAAGAAACCCGCTCCGCTGCTGAGTCCAATAGTATAGACAAAAAGTATAAGGCCAATCTGCATCACCTGGTGGGCTATTGTGAACGGCTCGGCACCGTCCGGTCGCCAAGCGCCGAAAAACAACCCGGCAAACAGCACACCTGCCATGCCCAGCTTGAATCCACGATAGCTAATCTGTCCCAGCAGAAAGCCGATACCGATAACAAGGAATAGTAATAACGGTTCGCTTTGTGCTACAATTGCCCTAATAAGCTCCACTCACCGGCCCCTTCAGATATTTCCAATGGTTAGTGGGGTGCATCAGCAAACACCTACACCATCAGAATAGCAGGCTTCCCGGACACTTGCCTGGTGCCGGCGATCACCAATCCAGCGCATTTTCTCCAGGCCGAAGTGATCGAATATATTGGGATGGCTTGGCATGATTCGAATCGAATATCCAAACAAGCCACTTTCATCACAGCCGATATATGTTTGGTAGTTGTATAATCCGTCACCAGTCTTGCCGACACATTTCATTTCTTCAATACTACTATCCCGTACATTACGATTTCTGTCCAGAGGTCCGCTGTATACCTGAACCCGGACATCTTCAGGATCTAACGGCCCAAGTTTGACCCGGGCTTCTGCCTTCACCGCACATCCCACCTCTGCTTTCTCACTCTCTACCCGGGCATCCAATATCTCTACCTGATCCCAACTGGATTCGATGCGCTGCTTCCATTGAACGAGTTGCTTTGTTTGAGCGAAGTCATCAGCCGATAGTTTTTTCCAGTTCCTATAGGCGTTCATATAAAAGTTATTGGTGTACTCCTGTACCATGCGATTAGTACTGAAGACAGGTCCCAGTTTACGCATAGAACTTTTCATCATAGCTATCCACCGTCGCGGCGGTTTGTTTGCCCGGCGATCATAGAACAAAGGTATAAGGTCATTCTCCAGCACATTATAGAGAGCCTTGCTTTCCACATCGTTCTGAAGTTCTGGATCATCATAATCTTCGCCATCGCCGATAGCCCAGCCGGTATCGTGAGCGTACCCTTCGCACCACCAACCGTCCAGCACGCTCAGATTCAGTCCGCCGTTTGGAACAACTTTCATCCCGCTGGTTCCACTCGCCTCCATCGGGCGACAGGGATTGTTCATCCAGACATCAACTCCTTCAACAAGATACCGAGCCACATTGATATCGTAATTCTCGATGAATATGAAATGGTTTCGGATGTTTTCGTCTCGGGCGAAATGTATCAACTCCCTGATCAGACTCTTGCCTTTGTTATCCCGAGGATGTGCCTTGCCGGCAAAGATGAATTGGACCGGTCGTTCCTGATCCGTAAGGATCTTTTTCAAGCGAACAGGATCTCGAAATAGAAGCGTGGCTCTCTTATAGGTCGCAAATCTTCGGGCGAAACCTATGGTCAGGGCTTCCGGATTCAGCACCTCGCCGGCGGCTTCGATATCCCGGGCGCTGGCACCGCGACGCCACAACTGGGTTACCAGCCGGCGACGAGTGAAGGCAATCAGGCGTTCTCTCCGGCGTTCATGAACCCGCCAGAGTTCGACATCGGGGATTCTCTCCACGCGCTGCCAGGTCGTCTGATCGGCCGGGTTCTTCAGCCAATCCGGGCCAAGATAGCGCCGAAGTAGGGCTGTCATTTCGTATGATGTCCACGAACGCATATGAATACCGTTGGTTATATGCCCAATAGGTACTTCGTCAAGTGGTGTTTTAGGCCAGATTGACCTGAACATCTTTCGAGACACTTCACCATGCAGACGGCTTACACCATTGGCTGAGGCGGTGGTCCGTAGCGCCAGTAGAGCCATGTTGAACGGTTCGGATTGATCGTTCGCGTTCTCTCTTCCCATGGCCATAAATTCATGCAGGCCGATATCGCTACCTTCCGAAATAGGCTGCAAGTATTTCTCAACCAGCGATTGTGTAAAAACATCTATTCCGGCTGGGACTGGCGTATGGGTTGTGAAGAAGGTGCCACTCTTGACAGCTTCCAAGGCTTCCTCGGTACTTAATCCATCTTTTTGCTTCCGGTGTCTTATGCGCTCCAGTGCCATGAAAGCTGCATGCCCTTCATTCATGTGACAAACGTGGATATGTATATTTAGTGTCCGCAGGGCGATCATCCCACCTACGCCAAGTACTATCTCTTGTTTTATACGGTTTTCTTCATCACCGCCATAAAGCTGACCGGTGATTTCACGATCATCGGGTTGGTTTTGCGTAACATTTGTGTCCAGCAGGTATAGTGGAATCCGACCAATCTGGGCACGCCATATCTGGGCACAGACGGTACGCCCGGGAAATGGAATCTCCACCATGACGGGCGCTCCGTTCTGGCCGATTTCAAGCTTTATGGGTAGGTTATAAAAGTCGTTATCTGTGTACATTTCCTGTTGCCAGCCGTCAGCATTAAGGTATTGCTGGAAATAGCCCTGCTGATAGAGCAACCCAACGCCTACAAGTGGTAAACCGAGCTCGCTGGCTGATTTTAGATGATCACCCGCCAGAATTCCTAGGCCTCCCGAGTAAATCGGGAGGCACTCGGTCAGGCCAAACTCCATCGAGAAATAAGCTATCTTGGGGGAATCAAACTTGCCATACTTATCCTCAAACCAGGTGCGACCAGTCAGAGTCTCTTCCAGGGTCCTATAGGACCGCCGTAGCTGATCCATAAAGCCATCGTCCTCTATCGCCTTCGCCAGCTTGTCCTGTTTGATTGTTCCCAGCATCTTGGCTGGATTATGATTGGTCTCATTCCAAAGATCGCGATCCAGCCGGTGGAAGAGATCGATAGTATCGTGATCCCAACACCAGTGAAGGTTGTAAGCTAATTCGGATAGTGGCTCAAGCTCTTTCGGAAGAAACGCTTTCACTCTGTACGTATCATAAGATATTGGCATTTTCTTCTCCCTGTTGCTCCCAAAGAGGGCTCTGTTAATGGGTAACATGCTGCACTCGCGCTACCGAGGCACCAGCCTTCGGGCCCGCCGCGGCGACTTTATCCGCGCATTTGTCAGCATAGTCCCGGAAGTTCTTCTCAAATAGCCCGGCCAAATGCTCAGCGCTTTTATCATAAGCTTCCTTGTCATCCCAGGTGTTTCTGGCATTGAGGACTTCGTCTGGCACGCCAGGGCACTCGGTCGGCACCTGAACGCCAAAGATTGGATCCGGTTCGTAGAAGACATTATCAAGCTTGCCTTCGATGGCGGCATTAAGCATGGCTCGAGTGTGATTGATCTTCATCCGTTTGCCGACACCATACGGACCTCCGGTCCAACCGGTATTGACCAGCCAGCAGTTTACTTTGTGTTTGCGGATCCTTTCGGCTAGCAACTCAGCGTAGCGCGAAGGATGCAAAACCATAAAGGGTGCGCCAAAACAGGCCGAGAAGGTTGCCTGCGGTTCGGTGATACCGGCCTCAGTGCCAGCGACTTTGGCTGTGTAGCCGGAGATGAAGTGATACATTGCTTGTTCGGGCGTCAGCTTAGAAATCGGGGGCATAACGCCAAAGGCGTCCGCAGTAAGCATTATGACATTATGCGGGTGTCCGCCTTTTCCCTCTTTGAGGACATTGGGGATGTGGCGCAGCGGATAGGCGGCGCGTGTATTCTCGGTCAGGGAACCGTCATCCAGATCGAAGCGACGGGTAACAGGGTCAAATCCGACATTTTCGAGAATGGTGCCAAATCGGCGAGTGGTGGCATAGATCTGCGGCTCTGACTCCGGGTCCAGCCTTATAACCTTGGCATAGCAGCCGCCTTCGAAATTGAAGATTCCGTCGGCACTCCAGCCGTGCTCGTCGTCGCCAATCAGGCGACGGTTGGGATCAGCCGAAAGGGTCGTCTTGCCTGTGCCCGAAAGACCAAAGAACAGGGCCGTGTCGCCGTCCGGACCGATATTGGCGCTGCAATGCATAGACAACACATTTTCTTGAGGCAACAAGTAGTTTAACACGGTGAACACTGATTTCTTGATTTCACCGGCATATCCGGTGCCACCGATAAGGACCAGTCTTCGGCTCAGGTTCAGAAGAATGAATGCCTCCGAATTGGTTCCGTCGATCTCTGGGATAGCGTGGAAATGCGGAACGTGCAGAACTGTGAACTGCGGTACATGTTTCTCCAGCTCTTCCCAGCGGGCCTGGATGAGTATCGTTCGAGCAAAAAGGTTGTGCCAGGCAGTCTCGGTAATGACACGGACCGGCAGACGATAACGAGCGTCATGGCCGGCGTAGCAATCCTGAACGTACAGAGACCGACCTTGCAGATAAGCCTCAAGACGTCGGAACATGATGTCGAATTTGGCGGCCTGGAATGGCTTATTCACTTTCCCCCACCAGACTTTGTCCTGGGAGCCTGATTCCTCGACGATAAACTTGTCTTTGGCCGCCCGGCCGGTATGCAACCCGGTTCGGACGACTAGCGGTCCCAGATGGCCCAGCATGCCCTCACCGTTGCGGATAGCCTCTTCGTAAAGCATTGGTGTATTGTAGTTCCAATGGGCCTGCGAGAGGTTTGTAAGTCCATGATTTTCAAGGCCATACTCGCTGATAAGACGTTTCGTAGCCATGACCCTTCTCCTTTGTGTTGTGCTGAATAGTTGTTATAATCAGTATTCCTTATTTATCGTGATTAATCGGCATAAAATGGTTTCTTCTTGATTATGCCTGGTAAATTTGCAACCATTGAAATCAACCGATTTTCCGACACGAGATATCCATTGCCCTGCACTGGAGCCATCAATATTACCTGCCGATACCAAGCTATATACCTCTAAAAGGTGTGTAGTTAAACGGATGAAATCTGAGTCTCCGAAGTTTATGGGGTGTTATTATGCCTTTAGTTTCGGTGAGTAACGTCTATACTGAGGCCCACCGGGAGTACTACGCAATTGGCCAGTTCAATATCAGCAACTTGGAGTTTGCCCAGGCAGTGATTAGAACGGCCGCTGAACTCGGTTTACCAGTCATTCTCGGTGTTTCAAAGGACGGCGTCAAGTATGCCGGGGCCCATAATCTGGTGGCTATCGTGAAAGCTGAGGCCGAGCGGGTGGACGTCCCGGTTGCCTTGCATTTGGATCATGGTCCTTCGTTCGAGCTGGTGAAGGAATGTATCGAAGCCGGGTTTACCTCGGTGATGATCGATGGTTCTCGCCATCCCATGGAAGACAATATCAAGGTTACCCGTGAAGTCGTAGATTATGCCCACAAGTACGGCGTGACGGTCGAGGCTGAGCTGGGGTGCTTGGGAGAGATCGAGGATGAAATCAAGGTCGATGCCAGGGACGCCTTCCTGACCGACCCGGATGAAGCCGAGCTGTTTGTCAAGGAGAGCGGTTGCGATGCCTTGGCGGTGGCAGTTGGAACCAGTCACGGTGCCTATAAGTTCAAGGACGAGGCCAAGCTCGATTTTGATCGGATCAGCGTTATCAAGAAACGTCTCGACATTCCGCTTGTACTCCACGGCGCCAGCGGCGTGCCCAGAGAGTTGACGGAAAAACTCAAACAATACGGCGGCCAGATCGCCGATGCCAAGGGTGTTCCTGATGAGGCTTACCATAAGGCAATCGAGCACGGTATCAACAAGATCAATATCGATACAGACTTGAGACTTGCCTTCACCGCTTCTGTTCGTCAGACTCTTATCGAGAAACCTGAGCTGTTCGATCCTCGGAAGATTCTCGGCCAGGCTCGGGACGACATCATAGAGGTGATCAGGCACAAGATGCAACTTTTCGGCAGCGCCGGACGGATCGATGTTAGCTCAAGTCAGAGGCAAAAAGATGCTTGCCCTGCTTGAAGAAAACGCCACGGTCGCCCGGCATTGTGACTCTGTCGCCGGCACCAGGACGCTTACGCCGGACGCCACGTTTATCGAGGCCAACCGGATCGCGCTGGACATTACGTATATCCTGAATCCCGTACACGGTGAACCGTTCATCTCGGCTGACGAGATCGATCGCTTTGCCCCAACCGTTGCGGAAAAGCATCGGCGACTCAAGGACGGCGAAGGTGACTGCAAGGACGGCGATACTCCGATGCTCGGATGGCAGTCGCTCCCGGATGAGATCACGGAGGAACACCTTGACGATATTTGTCAGGTAACATCGGAGCTATCTAACAAAATCGACGCTTTCGTTTCGCTCGGGATCGGCGGGTCGTACCTCGGTATTGATGCCACTTTCAAAGCGTTGGTTCATACCTATTTCAACCAGTTGCCGCGTGAGGCAAGAAACGGCGCCCCGGAGATATATTTCCTGGGCCAGAACACCGATCCTGATTACTTCCGCGATACACTCGACATGCTGGAGGGCAAGCGCATCGGCCTGAACGTCATCTCCAAGTCGGGGACAACGACCGAAACGGCGATAGCGTTTCGCATCCTGCGCCAGATGCTCGACGAACGCCAGCCGGACAACGCGGCCGAGCTGATCATCGCCACGACCGATAGCACCAAAGGCGCCCTGCGTTCGTTAACTGAGCGCCTCGGGTACCGTTCGTTTGTGGTGCCCGGCAATGTCGGCGGGCGGTTTTCGGTGCTTACCGATGTCGGCTTGGTTGGCCTGGCCATGGCTGGGATTGATATCCACGAGTTCACGGCCGGATTCCGGCACATGAAAGAGCGCACCGACGGCGATGATTTCTGGTCAAACCCGGCGATGGTTCATGCCGCCGTGCGGCATCTGGCCCACCAGAAGGGAAAGAAAATCGAGGTGGTTGCCACCAATTCGGCCGCTATTTACCAGCTTACCCGGTGGATGGAGCAGATTTTTCCCGAGAGTGAAGGTCATCGTGGTCTCGGGATGTGGGTCTCTCCCTCGATGTACTCCGAGAAGCTCCACGCCAATGGCCAGATGGTGCAGGATGGCGAGCGCAACATTATCGAGACCTTCCTACGCCTTATCGAAAGTGACAATGATGTTGAAATCCCAATCGATCCGGACAATGAGGATGGCCTGAATTACCTTCCCGAAGCTGGGCACACGATGAGTTTCGTCAACCGCCTGGTGATCGATGGTCCTGCTTTCGCTCATTTCGAGGGTGGTGTACCCAACATGACGATCGATATCCCTCGTCGGAACGCCTTCAACCTGGGACAATTCTACTATATGATGGAACGATCGGTGGCTCTTTCGGGGTACCTGGCCGGGCATAATCCGTTTGTGCAACCTGGAGTGGAGGCATACAAACGGGCCATGTTTTCCCTGGCTGGTAAACCGGGCTGGGAAAAAGAAGGGGAGACGATCAGGAACGATATCGGAAAGCTGAAGCGAAGAGTGATTTGATGGCAAGAGGTTAATTGTAAACACAAACAGGGTTGCGATAACTATGAAAGCCAGCTGCAATGCATTAGACACCGAAGGGGAAGCACCCGAAATCAGCCACAGCCTTCTCGATATCGTCAGCGATGATTTCGAGATTTCCCGAGGGATGCCGCTTCCGCTGGGAGCAACGCTCCTTCGCGACGGAATTAACTTTGCTGTTTTTTCTTCTAACGCATCCTTGATCAGGCTGGTGTTGTATGAACCCGGCGCAGACTACCCGATCGCGGAGTTTCCTCTCGATCCTCGTTTCAATCGGACCGGTGACATTTGGCACGTTTTGGTTCGCGGTATTCCTACAAGTATCGAATATGGTTACCGCGTGGATCGGGACAACAACGTGGAAAAGCACATTCATCGTTTCGACTGGTCGAAGGTGCTGATCGATCCCTACGCCAAAGCACTTTCAGGACGTGAAAGATGGGGCGGTATCGACGCGGACCGGAACGGGCAGGAACGCACATGGCGGTCATTAATTGTCGAAGACCGTTTTGACTGGGAATTTGACCAACCCCTGAATATCCCGTCGTCGCAGACAATTATCTATGAGCTACACGTTCGCGGTTTTACGCGCAACGAGAATTCCGGGGTTCGCAATCTCGGAACATATGATGGCCTTATCGAAAAGATCCCGTATCTGAAGGAACTGGGTATCACCGCCGTAGAATTGCTCCCCATTAACGAATTTTCGGAAACCGACAACGACCGCATCAATCCCCGGACAGGAGAACCGCTGGTGAACTATTGGGGATATCATTCGGCTGGTTTCTTCGCTCTAAAGGCTTCGTATGCCTCCAGCGCGGGACCAGGCGCTCAGGTGACGGAATTCAAGCGGCTCGTCAAAGCTTTCCACAAAGCAGGAATCGAAGTCATCCTCGATGTTGTCTTCAACCACACGGCCGAAGGTAACCAGAAGGGCCCGACCATGTCGTTCCGCGGCCTCGACAACAGTGTCTATTATCTAATTGATCCGAGCTCGGGCGAATACCATAACTACACCGGTTGCGGCAACACGCTCAACTGCAATCACCCGGTAGTGCGCGACATGATACTGGAGTGCTTGCGGTACTGGGTGATGGAAATGCATGTCGATGGCTTCCGTTTTGACCTGGCCTCGGTATTAGGACGAGGACGTGATGGTTCGGTCTTGGCCAATCCGCCGCTGTTGGAACGGATAGCGGCTGATCCCGTGCTGCGCAACACCAAGCTGATCGCTGAGGCCTGGGATGCAGCCGGCGTCTATCAGGTCGGCACTTTCCCATCCTGGGGCCGATGGGCCGAATGGAATGCGCGCTTCCGCGATGATGTCCGATGTTTCGTTAAGGGTGATCCGGGCATGGTACCTGCTCTAGCCAACCGCCTGATGGGCAGTCCGGACACGTACACCAGCTGGGGGCAGACATACCATCATCATATCAATTTCGTCACCTGCCACGATGGCTTCACGCTGCGCGACCTGGTCTCATATAACGAGAAGCACAACGAGGCCAATGGCGAAGACAGCCGTGATGGCTGCAATTTCAACTGTAGCTGGAACTGTGGTCATGAAGGGCCGGTCGATCGGCCTGGCCTTATCTCCGCCCACTCGGCAATCAAAATCGAGGAACTCCGCCGTCGCCAGGTACGGAATTTCGCCACCATTCTCCTGCTGTCACGTGGCGTGCCAAGGATTCTGACACTATACACTGGGAAAATATCAAACGGAGGTCTAAATGTGTTATTTGAACGATCTTAAGAGCATATTGTCTATCACCGCGGTTATCATTTTATTAACGCCTCCTGCGTATTCGCAGGTGATCTCTATTGACGAGTTCTTCCAAACGAAGTTGGTTTCCCGGGATGTCACCGAAACATTTTCATACGATTGCCCGGGCAAGTTCTACTCTTCAAAATATAGCGATAAGTATTTGTCGATAACCTATTCACAACCAAGAAAAATCAATACGGAAGAAGGCCGAAGGGATATTTATGATCCCCGTGGAGTCGTAATATTTAATTCGCAAGGTAAGCTCTTAAATATACTCGCTGAAGGTGAACAACCTCGCGTAGCGGGTTTCATAGGAGGCGAAACAGATTACTATGTTTTCGAACAAAGGGTTGGCGGCAACGACAAGATTGGCATATACGACATGGATGGTAATTTTGTAAAGCCATTAAATTGTGGATACTATGCCTATTGTTCCCCGCAAGGGAAATTCTATTATCGCTCGAGTGAGGGAACCACTTTAACTATTTATAATGAAAATGGGGATTATCTGTTCTCGATACCTACCGGGGGAAGACAATGTGAAGCTACTGCTGCTTCCGACTCAACTTTATTGGCTGTTAATAGCAATACTTTATCTTTTTGGAACATTAATACTCAAGAGATAATTTGGGAAAGAGACATTCCTGGTAAGCTAAAAGGCATTTTAGATGAATCATCTCATATTCAATTCTCAATACCCGGTAATCTAATAGCATTACATAGCAGTTTCGGTTACTACTGTTTCGATTTCCAGGGTGATTTTTTGTGGGCTGGCGAGGATTATAGTGTACGCGACAAGCTGTTAAAATATACAGGGGTTTCAAAAAGTAGCGGTGATGTTGCAGTAGTTGATTTTAAGCAAGGAATGTCACATTCGCTATTCGCGAAGATTTTCAATAATGAAGGTATCCTTTTAGAGGAGCATGAAATTCAGTTGGGAGATAATGTTAAATACTCGGGGAATACCAATTTTACGGCTATGGTATTTAACGATTATATTTTTATACGAATCTTTTCCAGAACTGCTGATCAGGATATCGAGTTCGCAACCTGTATTTTATATAAAGAGAATCAATCCTGGAGTTCCGCCGTTGTAAGCGGCTTCTGGTTTTTATTAAACGAAGGCAGCCCGACGGAAAGGCTAATCGGATATGATCCGAGATCTCAACAAATTAAAGGATATCAAATTAAATAGGAGGTTGAAATATCAATAAAGGATAGATATTTTTATATTATTAATTAGTATCAGATAGTAAGCCCAGTTCATTTAGAAACTATCCCTCTTAACACCACCCCGCATATATCACCCACGACAATTCATCGTATCCCCAACATTTCAGCTTTATTTTCGGTGGAGATAGCAAAACCGCGTTCCCGCGTCAACCGTACGACAACAACGAGTGGTATATCTATAGTGTTCTCTACACCAGATCGCTTCCGACTCCTCCCGACCTCCTTTCCCGATCCAGCGACATACTAACTCGAATTATGGGCTGATCTGAAGAGGCGGGACAGGTTACCTTTAAAAAGCAGATTGATGTGCTATTTAACGTATTTGAAATTCATATCGAGCTGATCGAAAATAAATGCGTATATATCCGATTCTCTTTCAATTTTTTCGCTTAAAGCGGTACCTCTGCCATGTCCGGTGCTGGAACTTGTTCTCAAGAGTATCGGATTATCCGAACTTGTCGCAGCTTGCATTCGTGCGGTCATTTTGCGCGATTGTGCTGGATTAACGCGGCCATCATGCTCGCCGGTAAGAAAAAGAATCGACGGGTACGCTGTTCCGTCTCCTGCATTATGATACGGGGAATAGGTATAAAGAGCCTTGAAATGCTCCGGATTTTTGACCGTTCCAAACTCGGTTGTATTAAACATGCCGTTTGGATCAAGTTCAACTCGAAGCATATCATAAATCCCCACAGAGGAAACCACGGCGCGGAACAGTTCCGGATGTTGAGTGAAAGCTGCGCCCATTAGTAACCCGCCGTTGCTCCCGCCCTTTATGACCAGCTTTGAAGGATTTGTATAATTGTTCTCGATTAAATATCTTGCACAGGCGATGAAATCATCAAATACATTTTGCTTATTAGTTAAATTTCCCGCTTTGTGCCACTCTTCTCCATACTCACCACCACCGCGAAGATTTGCGATTACATAGACTCCGCCGTGATCAAGCCATAGTCGTCGGCCGGCATCAAAATCCGGTGATAGGCTGATGCCATAACCTCCATATCCGTAAAGAATTGTAGGGTTTTGTCCATCGAGGTTGACGCCCTTTCTATGGATTATGTTCAGCGGGACTTTGGTGCCATCTTTGGAAGTGGCAAACTCTCTTATGACTTCAGTATCTTTGAAATCTGCCGGAGAAGTCACGAACAGAGATGTCTCGCTCGTTTCCCAGGTTGATGGGTTAAACCGATACCAGGCGGGAGGATGGATGTAACTGGAAGCCCTGAAAAGTATTTCATCTGTTCCCAGCAAGAGTAATCCTCTAATAGATGCAATGGGTTCAAAAGGGATTCCTTTTCGTTGCGCTCCATCGAGGCTTACGACTTGAAGCTTTGTCGGGCCGCCATCAAGATAAACCAGATAGATGAAATTTTGGGTTGCCAGGAAGTATTCGATAACCAGGTCACATTCCTCTATTAACGTTTTAGATTTTGAAAGATCGGTTTCTCCCGGTTCAAGATAAATGATTTTCCCTCGAGGCACTTTGTTTCGTGAGAGCATGTAAATGGAATTATCAGGGCCGAAAGTCGCAGTCGGAATCATATCTTCAAAATGAGTTATCTGCGTCCATTTGCCGGTTTGGTCCAGAAAGTAATGGGCATACTCACCGCCATCACCATTTGCGACAGTGGCCAGAAAATATTGCCCGTCTTCTGATGATTCTAATTCTATCTCGGCTATGCGAGGGAATTTTTCTCCGATAGAATACTCATCTTCTTCAGTAGGCGTTCCCAGCTTATGATAATAAACCTGTTGAAAGAAGCTCATATCTTCTTCTGGACGTTCGCCTTCGCGAGGATAACGGGTATAGTAAAATCCGCTACCATCGATATTCCATGCCACGTCACCCCCGGCCGTGGGACCATTCACCCGGGGTATTATATCGCTCAGCCTGTTTCCCGTGGCGACTTCGAAGATGTAAACCGTGCCGATCTCGCTGCCTTTTTCAGAAAGAGATACGGCGACCAATTTCCCATCATGGGATGGAACATAAAAATCAATCGACGTCGTCCCCTCGGGATCCATTTCGTTCACATCGACAATTACCTTTTCGGTTTTCGGGTCATCAGCCGAATCAAGAGTGATTAATAGCGGTTGTTCTATTGGAGGCTGGGATTTAATGCCGAAGAGAATATGGTTTTTGTATGTTAAATTATAATAATCCGATGACATCCCTCCCATCAATTCATCCACTCGCTTCCTTATGGATTCCCTTTCGGGGATATTTTCAAGAAAATTGCGCGTGTAGTCGTTCTGGGCATCGCTCCATTTTTTGACAGCCGGATTGCTGAAATCCTCAAGCCATCGGTAATCCTCCGTGACTTTAACACCGTGATAATAATCGGCGACCTCCTGCCTTTCGGCCAGGAGCTCCTGTGGTAGATCGGCAGCATATAAATATCCCGAAAGACAGATTGAAAGACATGAAGCGAGTATTAAAGCTGATTTTATACTGGTATTTGCTCTGGCTTCGTTTGTGTGCATGACGATTTTCTCCTTTCCCTAAGATTTCAAAAATCGATCTGTGTCCTGCCCCAATTAGTTATGCCATATTTAAGTTAGCCCTGCCACACCAAAAGTCAAGTTTGTTTGAGCTTTTATAGCTTCTGGAGCAGTACACACAGGCTATAGGTCTATTCCAGGACTGGTCCGATTTATGGGGGGGCAAATCAGTGAAAATAGAGGAAGCTGGCATCATCGAACCGGTTCCTCACAAACTGAGATTCATGTCCCAGTAGGTGGGGAGTTCACACCCCCCATCTTCCTACCGATGGAACAGGTACTGCAATTTCACAAAGAACTGCCGCGCCTGCAGCTTGGTGTGTGAGTAAGAGCGATCAACTTCAGGATCCTCTACGTAGCTGGTCCCCTCCGAATTGAGGCTGTCATACGTCCTCAGATCATAAGTAGTGCCGACGTAAAACAGGGTGAAGGGATTAAGCTGGTAGGTCAGCAGCGGATAAAATTCTCTGCCTACAAAATAGTCGGCGTCGATCTGATTGATGCATACGGCAGGGACTTTGCTGGCGGGGGCGGATTTGAAGCGTCCTGCCTTTGGCGGGAGTTATGAGCGTGATTACGTGTCCGACATCATCTCCAGCCGAGTCGGCAACCATCCGGTAGTTCCCGGTTCACTGAAGCTGCTGACTGCGGTAGTGAAAGCAGTCCCCGCTGTTCTCCGCGCAGCCAATCTGCACCGTGAAGCGGTTTTTCTTCAGATCGTCGGCAAACTCCCGAAGTCGGTACTCGACATTCATAAGGTGCTGCGGGAAGAACACCCTGGGGGTCAGTTTCTCCAGCGCATAGATAACGCCCTCGCGGACTGATTCCGGAGTCCCCAGGCCGCAGCCGGTGATCGGCAGAAAAGCAAGGTCGATTGGTACGTTAAGGTCCGCCAGGTAGTCAATCTCGTTGGTGTAAGGCGGGTGCAACCCAATTTGGCCGTTGGCGTGATCGCCCGCGTGGAAGATCACCAGGCCATCGACTTCAACCAGGAAGCCTACCCCGGCGTCGGAAGCCGTAATGGTTCTGATCCTCATGTCGTCCAGTGTGTGATCGGTTCTTGGAGCGGCGTATACATAATCGGTCCCGACGGCGGGTTGATGGCCTAGGATATAGGTGATGTCCGGGATCACGTCTTGCCAGCTGAAAACAGTAGAAGCGTAGTGATCGATGTGTTCATGAGACGAGAAGACCGCTACCTTAAGGTCTTTTATCTCCGCCTGGTTGACCCCTCCGTTGGCGAGACAGGGTATATCCGGATTATGCGGTGCATCGAAATAGTCAAAAATGAGAAAATGATTGGCGGTCTTGACCGCCCAGCCGGAATGGCAGAGATACCAGACGACGGCTTCTTTCTCTCCTATCTTGGGCCACAGCAGATCCGGCGTCCTTACCTGAGACTCCGGTTCATCAAGTTCGGCCCCCCTGCTCCGAAGCAATCTGGCCACGGTCGGGTTGGAGTAGCGGACAGCGTAGTACAGAGGCGACTTGCCGGCGTTATCCAGCGCGCCTATATCCGCGCCATGATTCAAAAATAATTCCGCCATAGCCGAATCACCTCTTATTGCCGTCAGATGGAGAAAGCCGCGGCCGTAGCTTTCATCCACGTAACCCGCATCGGCTCCAAATTCGAGAAGGATGCGGGTGATCTCAGTGTTGCCACTCCCGACTGCCAGCAGGAGAGGCAGCGGTGCGCGGATCGGATCCGGGATGGCGTTTACATCGACTCCTCGTTGCAGCAGGTGCCGCGTCAGTCCAGCGTGCCCGCGCGAGATAGCGATGTGAAGCAGGGTAGAGCCATGGCCGGTTCTTTCGTTGACGCTGGCTCCCTGTTCGGCCAGGTAACTGACCAGATCGACACTTCCGATGCGCGTTGCCGCCAGCATCGGAGTATTTTTGTAATCATCGCGCTCGTTTACCGAGGCTCCGTGCTCCACAAGAAACATGGCAATCTCAAGATGGCCGCGCATGGCGGCGCAAATGAGCGGAGTGGTGTTATCGCCGTCACCTGCGCTGACGCCGGCGCCGCGTTCGACCAGCAGGCGAACCATCTCCAGATGGCCGTTGAAGGCTGCCAGGTGGAGCGGCAAACTCTCGGTGATGTCCGGTAAGTTGGCCAGGGCCGGGTCCCGGTCAAGTAACTGCCTAACTGTTTCGAGGTCTCCCGATGCTGCCGCATCGTGAATCGGTTCAGCCGCCACACCGATTGCCATCAATAACCCCAGGGCTATCATAAGTAATAGGATTCGAAACATGTCTTTTCCTCCTTCCGGCGCGGTTCGGCCTCGCTGAAAAGGAAAGCTTTGTGCTACATCAGGATAGACGAAGCTAATTTCCCAATGTTTCATGTTTTTTTCTCCTGCCGGTCCGGTTCGCAGCCCGGAGCCGAACCGCAGAAGAAGCCTGCTCACCTTTTGACAGGAAAGCCTGTAATCCGATATTCTTCAAGTGGCCTGCCTCATTGGTAGCAATGGTCAATAAAGGCAAGAGGCGGGAGCTTCAAGGCGGGTGAATCCAAAATTCACTAATTGTCAGATAGAATAATGTCGGTATCTACTTTAACAATTGGCCAAAACAGAACTTGCTTAAGGCATACTGCAACTTATGAAGCTAATCGGAAATGCAGCCACCGATTTCACGTGGCAAAATACTAATTCAATTCCCCCAATGGTTCGTAATCTTTTAAACTGAAATAAATAATATTGCTGTCGACATTCCGGCAAAAAGAAAAGGGGAGCCACAAAGGCTCCCCCTGGTCACTCCAATCATAACACTTACTTCAATAACAGCATCCTCTTCGTCTCAGTATAATCTCCAGCTTGAATCTTGTAGAAATAGAATCCCGACGATATCTCTTCAGAGTCCCAAATCGCCTGATGGCGGCCGGCCTGCCGGAATTCATCGACAAGAGTTATGACCCTCCGACCGAGGATGTTGTAAACGGTCAATTCGACATGAGCGGGTCGAGACAGACCATAATCAATGGTGGTAGCCGCATTAAATGGATTTGGATAGTTCTGGTTCAAGTAGTATTGCACGGGGAGGTTGTCGGTATTGTCTGATATCTCCGTAGGATCGAGGACGTGCATGGTGACGGGAATGTCGTTTATGCCGTTCTCGGGGTCGTTGCAGGTCAGCCTGAGCTTGGCCTCGTATGTGCCCAGATCGAGATCCGCGGCGCTGAAGGTTACGTCGACATCGACTGTCTGATCGGGCGGAACGGCGCCGGTTCCATTCCGGATTGAGATCCAATCGAGCGGCACGGGAAGGGGCGCCCAGTTGAATTCAGTAGCCATATAATCATGGATATAAGCCCTATCCCTGATCACCTCGATACCTATCGTACCATCGCCATTCTCGATGCCGATAGAGCATTCATCGAGCCTGCGCAGGCCCATCTCCTCGTATTGATAGGCTATCGATTGCGGCGCAACCAGTATTATCTGGAAGGTGAAGATCCCTTCCTGCCGCCAATCGGGAACATCCTGCCAGGTTATGATCGCGCTGTCCGAGTTATTGGTATAGAAATATGCCTCGCCGCCATTCTCGAAATTCATATCGTCGTAAAATACGGCCAGCATATTGTTGGGAGGTTCGGGATCGGGTATGCCGACGTTTCCATATTCCGTCGACGAACCGTCCGTGAACGATGCCCATCCATTGGTGCAGACGTTGATGGAAGTAAATTCATTTCCGTAGAAGTCGAAAGCGAATCCTAAATCGAGGGGGCCGGAGTTACCGTCATCGATATCGGCTCCGAAATCTATGACCTGGCCGATAGATGAAATATCGATCCAGCCGTATTCGGGGCCCTCGTTCGAATCCGAATCGAAATAGAAATAACCGAATGAATCCTGCTCTATGATCTGAGCGGCGCTAAGATAGTAATTGAGGTTTCCCTCACCCAGATTGGAGATCTCCACGGTTCTGGTTTCGGTTTCATTCTGGGGGATAAAAAGCGATATCGAATCGGGAGAATAAGAGAGTATGGGAACGCCGCCCTCGTAGAGCGGACGTTGCGTGTATCGGCCGATTCCGCATGAATTATAAGGTATATAATCATAGCCGTTATCGCCATGACCTGTACCCCAGCTATTCTTTATGATCCAGGCGCCAAGGCCGTCGCACATATCGTCGTCCCAGCCGACAATCACCACGGCATGGTTCAATTCGTCGGTAGTCTCATGCCAGTAGCAGTCATAATGAAAATCAGAATAGACCATAAACGTGGTCGACACCGGCCCGCTTAACAGAGCGTTTTTGATGGAGTTGATGTTATTAGGTATATCCTCGAAACTGATCTGGTACGCAATGGGGACGCAATCTTCCTGGGTGCACGGAACGGTGTCGTCGGCCTCGTAAGGCATACACCATTCCTCCACGGCGCCGTAGCCCATGAATACGTCGTAGGCATCCTCCATCCACCCCCCGCTGCAACTGGATCCACCGGTATTGCACGAAAGCACCTGTTGCTCCGAGAGGTCCCATTCGATGCCGTCGGTAATCAGTATGGCTGATTCGAAAGCTCCCGTGGCAGCGAAATCCCAGCATGAACCGCAGGCTCCCTGATCCTTCACCGGCGTAACGCCGCCCATAATCCGCCAGTCGAAATACTCCTGCGTATTGAGCAGCGCTGGCGGGGGAAGTTTATCCAGTTCTTCGAAACGCTTTTTTACCTCATCGGGAATATCCAGGCCGAGATATTGAAACCTCTCCTCGAAAGTGAGCGTTTCTTCTTGAGGTTGACGGCCTTTATCAAGGCCTGAATCGCTTTGCGCTACGATCTGCGGCGCACATATCGCCATAATTGCAATCGCTACAAGAAGCGCTATGGACCTTCTTTTCATCATCGCCTCCATCATAAAAGGTGAAGTTATCCATAATTAAATTACTATTTTTCTGGCGCTTGTCAAACCTTTTTATGGTGATCTGCATTTGATTCTGGTGATCCGATCAGAATATAGTGGATATCAAATTGCATTCTTAAAAGGTCCCGGTAGGCCCCATTACCATATGAATTCTGCGAACCGGTAGGATTGGATGACCGTTTACCAAAAAGATGCAGCCGTGTAGATCGGGTTCCCATACGAGTCGCATGACCAACCGCAGGGAGAAGCTCGACACAATCCGTTTATTTTGCCCATGGCCCCATAATTTGGCACTTAACAAAATAGCGGGGGGCGGATACGTACCCGAATTGAAGACATTGACCCGAATGGCAGCTTACAGAAAGACCGAGCTTCGCAGAGAATATTATAGCCGCTGCGACTGGAACCTCAAGGCTATTATAGCGTTAGGATAATCCTATAACGAAACAAGCGTCGTTCAGGACTGAATGACGCTTGAGTGGAGCAGTTCCGATTTGCATGTCTTTCTGCTCCAGAGGGGCAAAAACAAGGCAAAGGTCGGTGGTTCAAATCGGGGTATAAACAGCTCGGATCCATTCCGACAAGAAGCATCCCGAAACAGACGGATAGAAAAAAACGAGTTCGAGTCTCGTCAACCCCTGGTTTATTAAGTTATGCTAGTCTTGCAGTGAAAACATACCCATAAAAAAGGCCCTCATGGCGAGGGCCTTTTTAAGTGATCTATCAATCAATTACTTGATCAGAGTTAGATCGCGGGTTTCGCTGTTGTCGCCGGCGGTCAGTTTATAGAAATAGACGCCGGAAGACACCTGGGAAGCATCCCAGTTGACCGAATGATGACCGGCTTCCAGTCTCTCGGAAACCAGGGTGGCAACTTTCTGTCCCAGCATATTGTAAACGCTTAAGTCAACATCGGAGGTATTCGGCACAGTGAAATTGATTTTGGTACGGGCGTTGAACGGATTGGGATAGTTCTGCTCGAGTTTGAAGGTATTCGGTAAAGTCGCATTATCATCGATACCGGTGGTGAAGAACTCAATATGGAAATCATCGATATACCAGCCGTCGCCGGTTATGACCGAACTGTCCGAACCATAATCGAATTTAACCCTAACCGTCTGGTCGGCATAAGCGGAAAGGTCAAATGTCTCCATCTGCCAGAAACCGTTACTACCGTAGAAGGCCTGTTCGCCGCCAATCGGATTTCCAAAGTTGGTTGAAAGCTCACCATCATAACCGCCCTCAGGAGTAATCAATTCCCAAGTGCTGCCGCCATCGGTAGAAATCTTCACATTGCCGCCATCGTAAGTATTTTCGGTAGTATACCAGTGGTAAAAAGTCAAAACCGGCTCATCGCCAATAGGGATTTCCGGGCTAGTTAATTCTGACAGAAGCGGGCCCAGGGAGTATTGGCCATTGATCAGCGTAGCGACGACATTATCACCAGACCAGGCGCCGCCGGGACCGGTTGTGGGCATACCATGCTGCCAATCGTTGGTAAACGTGAAGTCACCATCGCCGCTTTCAAAGTCAACGAAGAATCCGCTGATCGGCATGGTGTTAAAATCGGCCTCAATAGAGTTATTAGCCTCATTCTGATCGCCTTCCAACTCGGCTGTTGCTGTAACAACGTAGGCGCCTTCAGCCGGGGTGAATTCCGGGAAGGTTACATCTTCGGTAGCGCCGTAACCGGCCAAATCGGTTATCTCAACGTCTTCACTATAGACTTCAGAACCGTCCAGGCTGATAGTCATGTTGGCGATGAAAGTTTCGGTATTGCCGCCGAAGTTGCCGAAAGTAGCTTCCGGGATGACCGGTACGCCGGCATCACCAGCGCCAACCGGAGCGATAATTTCCACAGCCGCAACATCGTGATCGAGCGGCGCATCGCCATCGGTTAAAAGAACGGCGTCAAAATCGGCCTGGGCGCCATCAACACCCTGATACACAAAGGCAACCCTGAAATTGGATTCGCCGACATATTCATTGAATTCCAATATGACTTCATACCAGGTCCAGTTCTCAAATACGCCGTAGTCATCTTCTGTCCAGAGCGGCTCCGACCAGGTATCGCCGCCATCGATCGATACTACGATGATCATATCGCCATTATCATAGGGATCGACATGCCAGTAGTAACTGGTCAAAAACCAGAATTTAAGCTCGAGGCCCGGACGGGCCGCCGAGAGATCGATTACCGGGGAAATCATCCACTCATCCTGAGGAACTAAGGCGGGATCGTATACGATCGAGGCGTTGAAACTGCCCTCCTGCGGATTATAATCGTCCTGGAACCAGGTGTAGCCGGGATTGGTAATAATGCGGTCCCAACCTGGAGGGAACCACACTTCAAAACCTTCCTCAAGAAAATCGACCAGGGCCGCGTCCTGAGGCTGGTACTTTTTATTAACTACTTTGTATGGGGCGGATTTGAGAGCGATATCATCAGCGATAGCGAAAGAAAAACTAAATAATACCAAAACGGCCAAAGTAATTAATACATTGGTATTAAATTTCATTTTTACTCCTTTAAAACTACAAATATCATAACCTCTTACAACTCAACATTATATATTTCTATACTCCAAACACCTCCCTGCAAAATAATCCTGGATTATTTTAGATTGCAATAGTAGCATATTTTCGTTACTTTTAATATATTTATTTTCTGGATAATGTCAATAATTTAATATAACTAAAAATCTCTCATCCGAAATGGACCAGGATTCGGGGAGCAGAACATAGTTAAAGTCAAGTTTGGAGACCGCTAAATGCACAACGTTAAGGCGTATAGTAAGTTAAGATTATTCTATAATTATATAATAAATAGCGGGGGGCGGATTCGAACCCGAATTGAAGACATTGAATCGGCCGGCAGCCTGTAGGATAACGAGAATGAAAGGCTATCTCATTTCCATCACGACTGGGATTTCAAGGCTATCTAGTGTTGGGATGAACCGCAACCGAATCCAACCCCTCTTTCTTGATCCGGCATTGTACCAACTTAAAAGCTGAACCGTGTAGGGGGGGCAGGCCAGTACAAATAAGGCAACCCACGAGACCCTTTTATCAACATGAGGGATATTGCGAGCATAAGCCGTAATGCGGATCTTAGTCTCCACCTGTAACCTCAATTATCACGCGTCGGTGAACTTCGGGAGCAGGTCGTAAATTACTGCAGCTTGAGGAAAGATCGGTTGCTGTATCTGCTCGGCAGCCGTGATTCTTGCTGGCTAATCTATGGTGCAGTATTGAAAAGTCTAAATGGGAATTGACAATATATGATTCTATATTATATTCCCCCTGGCTGAAAATTCGCCGGATATCTTCCCACCTGCCTATCCGGATTCCCGGTAGTTGCGGTGGTTGTCTCAAGATCAAGTTAAATGCGGAAGTTTGGAAATAGCAACGTCTTAAAAGAGGTTAAGGAGAAAAGGAGACATTATGATTAGGTTGATTAACGTGTTTGTATTCGCTGCAATATTGGCCTTCATGGGGGTAAGCTGCCAACATGGCCAGAGACCTGTGGAATCTCCGAGTTCAGATTCGAATGATTTGATCGCGGGCAGGCTGGAACTTGGCACCATCGGTGATTTCGTCTGGCACGATGAGGACATGGATGGCATCCAGGATGAGAATGAAATAGGTATTTCTGGCGTAGCTGTTATTTTGTATGACTGCCTTAACAACGTAATAGCTGATGCTAATTCAGATGAAGACGGTTTTTATGTGTTTTCAGAACTGGAGGACGGCGAGTACTATGTAAAGTTTATCTTGCCGGACGGATACGCTTTCACGCTGCAGGATGAAGGTGATGATGACGAAATAGACAGCGATGCCGATCCCCTCACAGGCATGACGGAGTGTTTCACGCTCGATGACGGTGAAACCGACGTCTCCCGGGATGCGGGTATGTATGAATCCGATGAAGGCTGCACTCGAACCGTTGGTTACTGGAAGAATCATGCCGGTTTTGGACCTCAGCCGGATGTGGTAACCCCGTTGCTGCCTGTCTGGCTCGGTGCGGAGGATGGCTCTGAGAGTATTGAAGTGGCAGACGCAGCAACAGCCGTGAGCATTCTACGAATGCGGACTTATGGTCATCCCTCGAATGGAATTACCAAGCTTTATGCCCAATTGCTTGCTGCCAAACTTAATATCGAGAATGAAGCGGACGACGAAGATGTTGCTGATATCATCGATGATGCCGATGAATTTTTATCCGAGAATAATTGGGAAGACTGGAATGATCTTCCCGACGAGGATCGCAGTATGGTGCTGGACTGGAAAGATTCGCTCGATGATTACAATAATGGAATCATTGGTCCCGGTCATTGTGACGTGGAGGAAACATCTCGCTGATTTGTATCGAGTGATAGGTGAGACCCATTGCCCATGGGAATATCGTATACGGACACTTATGGCTTGATTTCTTTCGTGCCAGATGCAGACAGTATGGGCTCGGAATAATCCCAGAGCGCATCGCTGCTTGTGAATAGTCGCTCTGCAGCAGCTATAGTTGGAGAAAGTAGTCTGACAGAATCTGAAAATTCGAAATGGAAGGGATCGAATGATGGGCAAGACAGAAGAAAGTCTAAAGGCGGCTTTTGCCGGTGAATCTATGGCCCGAAACAAGTACACGTACTTTGCTCAGGTGGCCCGGAAAGAAGGGTACCACTACATCGCCAGGATCTTCGAAGAAACGGCTGATAACGAGCGTCGTCATGCCAAAGATGAGTTTGCGCTTCTCAATGGCATAGGCGATACGGCGGCCAACCTTGAGGAGGCCATCAAGGGAGAGCACTACGAGACGACAGAGATGTATCCACAATTCGCAAAAGATGCGGAAGAAGAAGGCAAGAAGAGCGTGGCAGGATTGTTCCGTCATATCGCCAGGGTGGAGGCACATCATAGAGACCGCTATAAGAAGCTGCTGGAGATGGTTAAATCGGGAACTGTCTACAAGCGCGAAAAGCCGATCAAGTAGAAGTGCAGCGTATGCGGTTATGTGCACGAAGGAACGAAACCACCTGCTAAATGCCCGTCCTGCAACCATCCGATGGAGTACTACGAACCGGCGAACATGGATATCTGATTAACTACCATGGTTGGCAAGGGGATTATGATGCCAACCCTTTCTGCTCATTACATCCAATTTCCCCGACCGGCCAATAGACTAACTCGAAAATCGAGCCGAATTAAAGGGACAGGTTATTAGGAAAGAAAACCCACAAGCTTAAAGCTTGTGGGTCATATCTGAAATGGCTATCAGGCAATTCCTTCAGACGCTCATTATCTTCGCTGATTCCGCGCCAATCATTCCTTTTTGACAGGATTGACTGATCATGAAATCAGCCGAGTGTTTGGCCTGGACCGTGAGAGCATCTGACAGGGAAGTCCCGCAGGAGGCCTTGATACAATCCAGTATGGCTTTTCTGGCCGCTTCGGTTAACTGATTTCCGGGGTCGGGAAGATTGATTTCCGGAATCGCTTCTTTGAGAGCATCCTTGTCGACATCTCTCTTCAAAAGCCGGTGATCACCATCGGTGATTATCGTCCAGGCCATTTGTAATGATTCCTCCATTGGGCCGGCGAAATCGATTAGCCAGCCGACTGCATCGTTAGCTTTTATCGATTCTCCGCTGAGCAACATATGAAGAACTTTCATCCAATTTTCAGATCCGGATTTCCTGAATGGCCAATGACATCCCTCCATGCCCGGAACGACCGGTAGCGTTACCTCGGGCATACCGAATACGCCATCTTCTACGGAAACAAGATAATGGCAATGCATGAGCAATTCCAAAAACCCGCCCAGACATCGTTTACCGTTTAAAAAACCGACCGATATCGTAAACTCATCATTGAAGCGTCGTGCCGTTTGTGACCAGGAGCGAGAAATCTCCAAACCCTTCTTGGCATTATCAAGAGCGGCGAAAAATTCACTCGTATCGGCTCCGACCATCTGGGTTGAGAGATGAAAATCACCGGTCAGAATTACTCGATCGATTCCCTCGGCCTTAAGCCAGTCAATAGCTCTATTGAGCTCGTCATCAACGTCGCTGTTGTAACTTTCACGGCTTATGGTTATAACGCCTGCTTTATTATCGTGTTCAGCATTAACGTAAAGCTGCTGCCATTCCGGTTTTTCTATCTTCTCAAGGGTATCGGGATACCAGCAATTTCCGGCGGCTTCCGGATGCAATCGATGATAATCCTCGACTGTTTTAATGGATGCGTCCTGGCCGAGGCGGCGTATGGCGGCGATAATTCCATTGCGGAACTGAGCGCATAACTCCCCGATGGCATTAATGTGGGAGAGATGAGCTCTATTCTCATGGAGCATAAGGCTGGTCATTTGAATTATCGGCCCCATTATCCAGCTTCTCATATCATCTTCTTCAGTTTCTGCCAGTGTCCAGTTGACCAGTGGTCTAAAGTGGTTCAGTGGATACCAGTTCTGGCCGTTCTCTTTGCGCGCCTCAAGCTCCGGTGTGGGTGTAAATAAAGCCCCGTATTTATCACCCAGATGATGGAGACACGACCAGGTTAGGAAATTAGCGCCTTTCGCCCCGATGGCGTCATGAGCCCTGAACGGGTTCGGCCCCAGCATCCTTCTGATGTATTTGTCTATTTTCCAGAAGGGCATATTCGATGCCCGATGATATCTTAATCCAGCCAGTGTCAGGCCGCAGAAAAGCACGTCGAGCACAAAAGACCAGTAATCATCTACCGGGATGGGAATTAATCCGATCGCCCAGAAAAGCTGAGTTGCGGGCGAAGGTTTCGGTTCTACGATTTCCCAGATTTTATTTATCTGGTGAGGGAAAGCCGGATGCGCAATGGCTACGCCAAGCTCCGAACTCGGAAACCCGGAGGTGACCGAACGTATCTCTATCTCTGGAAAAGCCGCCTTGAATATATCGTAGTGGGCTTTTTTAACGTTTAGAATTTCAGGTATTGCCTCCAGAAGAAACCGCGGATTAACCTGCTTGAGCTTGGATGGCAATTTGTAACCATCATAGTTGAGCCGAATGATATTAGACATAATTTCGTCGGCTTGTTTCGGCCCGAAGGCGGCTTTTAAACCCTGGTATTGCGTCCCGATGCCATCGGGTGTTCCTGGAAAATCAAGACCGACTACAGGAACGCCAAAAGGTAGTAAACGGGAACCTAACTGCATAGTTTTTCCGGCACCGACTATCCCGTTGGCTCCGGAGATGATCATGGCACCACGATGATTCGGTTTGCCAAAAACCTGATCAACCAGGCTGTTAATATCGACAGGCAACTTTCCTCGTTTAAAGATCTCAAGTATTGAACCCAGCCCGAGCGTATCAAGAGTAGACTGTCTCATTGATTTCATCTTTATTTCCCTCCATCCTCTACCTTCAAGATGGCTGCGATACCAACATCTCCGGCGGCGCACCCGAAAACCAGCACATGGCCTCCGCCTAAAGCGACCGCTTCCTCCAGCGCCTCAATCAGTACTCTGGTGAGCGTGGGCCCCTGAGGATGTCCCCAGACCAGCGGGCAACCGGACGTGTTCATTTTTCGCCAATCGTATTCTAAGAGTTTGGCGAAAATAACGTCGTTAACCGCAAATGGATTGTGATTTTTAACAACTGCCATATCAGCCATTGTATAACCGGTTTTTTTAAGTAATTTCTGCACCGCCAGCGCCGGGGCTTCCGGCATAAGACTGGGATGTGTCCTCACCTCTGTTTTGGCGATAAATCTTATATCAATCTCAGGCCGAGGGCTAAGCTCCCGGGCTTTTTCATCGGTTGTCACAAGTAATGTGGCCATTCCATCGGATGCGTGTGTCTGGGTCCCCGTCGTCACACAGGTATCCAGTTCGGGTAATGCCCGTAATCCACTGAGAGGTAATTGACGCACCCCTGTATCATCATTAATGTGCCCCAGAAAACGCCCCTGGACATTTAGTATCTCAAGTGGAACGAGTACTCGATCGAGAAATCCGGATTCTCTGGCCTTGAAATACTGATCATAACGGCAAAAGGCTAATTCATCCACTTCCTTCCGGTCGCATTTATACTTCCTGGCGGCGATACCGGCACAGGCTATCATGGCTTTCCCGGTAGCCGGATCAAACCCGAAATTATCCCAGACATCGCTGAGAGCCATAGTTCTCTGATGCGCTCGTCGCTCCGGAAAAACGCCGGCCGGAGAATCGCTTGTCCGGTCGAAAGTGATTACTCCAACAACATCATGAGAACCGCCCTGAATTTCGGACGCTGCAACCACCACCGCCTGCAATCCTGTAGCGCAAGCTTGCTCTATATGGTAACCGGGGATGCGATGATCAAAACAGCTGGCCACCAACGGCACTGTCCAGAATTTCCAGTGCCATGGTATGGTAGAGCCGATGACAAGATATTCTAATTCACTTCTGGGGACTTTTTTGAGCCCTAAGATTCTGTTCGTTGCCTCGCCGGCAAATTGGCCGATATTGACCTCCGCCAGTGCAGAAGTTTGCCAGGCAGGAAAATAACTGCTGCCCCAGGTTCCGTAAGGAATTCTGGCTCTGGCAAACATCAATTCCTCTTCTTTCATCTATCTTCTCCTTTAAGCCGATCTGCCCCCATTGGTTGTATCGCGTTTTAAGTTAATCCCGTCATGGCGAAAGTCAAGTTTCTTTGTGGTAAAATAGCTGCGAGCGAGGAGGATCCTAAAATGAGCGCCACCTTAGTTATTGCATGACCATATTTATAAGGATCCTGGGTTGTAGGAATATCATTTTTTGAAGTAACCGATAATTACCTGCAGGCGAAAAGTTCTTTGAACCAGCCCAAATTTGGTCTATATACCAACAGCTTAAGAACCGTAATATGAGGTGAACCTGCTTGTGGGAATTGCGAAATCAAACTTCCATAAAGATGGAGATGGCGCGGCGGGAGAGTTTGGATATCCTTTCTACCAGGCATGAACAATAACCTTTTAGAATCGAAAACCGTCGTTTCGGGCATCCGCTGGAGCGGAGCGATCCAGTTCATAGGAGAGAGTGTCCGAATAGTGGTCTCCGTGATCCTCGCCCGGCTCTTGGCCCCAGAGGATTTTGGCCTTCTGGCGATGGCCTCTGTGGTCACCGGTTTTTTGGTGCTCTTTCAGTATATGGGGGCGCGTGGGGTCATTATTCAGAGGAAAGAACTTCCCCCGGACCTTGTAAACAGCTTATTCGTTCTCAACCTGGCATTCGGTTTCATAATAGCACTGGGTTTAATTTTAGGCGCCTCCGCTTTAGCTATGCTCTATAAGAATAGCGAAGTAGCCCCGGTTATCAGGGTTCTGGGGATGGCATTTATTATAACTTCAACGGGTATGGTGCCCGGCTCTCTGCTGGCGCGAAATATGCGTTTCGACCTCATTGCCAGGGTTAGATTCATCGAAGTTGCGGTTTATGGCGCTGCGGCTATCATTCTTGCTTATTCAGGATGGGGAGTATGGGCGCTTGTCGCCGCAAGCCTGATCAGCTCTGTTGCCTCGACCGCCCGTCTGTGGATGGTTTCTGACTGGCGCCCGAGCTGGACATTCAATTGGGCAGAAGTGAAAAAGGTAATCGGTTACAGTCTGAATTTAACAGGCTCCAGCATCGTCGAATACACGGCATATAATGTGGATAGATTTATAATCGGGCGATGGCTCGGATCTGCCTTGCTCGGCCACTACTCAATAGCTAACAGATTCTGCCTGCTTCCGCTGGACACCATCGCCCCCGTGCTAATGAGGGTTTTGTTTCCCGCCCTGTCGCGTATTCAGGATGATGTCGCCCAGCTTCAAAAAATCTTTCTGCGAGCATGTGGCGGAATCGCCTTCATTACCTTACCGTTAATGACGGGGCTGTGCATCGTTGCCGGCCCCTTCGTCCTGGCTGTGCTGGGACTTAAATGGAAACCTGTTATCCCGATTTTGATGTTACTTTCACCCATAGGAATATTTCGGTCGGTGTCCGCTCCGGCAAATGGCGTTCTTCTATCAACAGGACGTAGCGACTGGCTATTTCGAGTGACTCTTATAACAGGTATAACCGTCACGGGCAGCATTTTCTGTGGTCTTAGCTGGGGAATAATCGGAGTAGCATCAGCTTACGCTATAGTGATGGTGCCGCTAACATATTTGCGTTTCGCGGTCGCGCTTCGCCTGATCGAGCTTAGATTTTCTGATCTGCTCGGCAGTTTGCGACCATACATAATCGCAACTGCGATAATGGCAGGATTGGTACTGGCATGCAGGCTTATGTTGGAGAATATCGGATTCGAGTCATATCTGGTTCTGGTTATCTGTGTTTTGCTGGGAATCGTTATTTACGCATCCTTGATGTTATTTATGCGTCCGCCCGCCGTTTTTGATCTTTTGAGAATCCTGCCGGGGAATCATCAATGGCTGGAGCGTTTGCTCAACACTGCTGGCAAAACGCCAGAGGTTTGAAATTAAGGAATATGATCCTTCCGGACGGTTTGCCTGAGTAGCCAATGAAAAAAGTCTTAATAATTGCCTATGATTTTCCTCCCACGCGTACGAGCGGTGTTTACCGGCCGTTGAAATTTGCAAAATATCTTCCGGAGTTTGGATGGCAACCTATCATCCTGACTGTGAAAAACTATCCGCGAGATTTCATCGACGAAACGCTGCTTGATCAACTTCCGCCCGATACTCTAATAAGGCGCGCCTACTCGTGGGAATTGATAAGACTGGAAAAAGCGCTTTTTACCAGGCTTTTTAAAAGAACACCTCAACCGGTTTCATCTGCCGGAAACTCAGCTCCCGAAAAACGCAAATCGAGAACCACGCCGCTGTCTCTAATAAGGAAATATTTTCTCTCTCCTTTAAGCTGGTTCACAAGTAGTTTTCTTTACGTTCCGGATGATAAGATAGGCTGGTTGCCTCTGGCGGTTTATGAGGGATTGAAAACCATCCGCAGAGAAAAAATAGACCTGATTTTTTCAACGTCACCGTCGGAAACCAGTCACGTTGTCGCCTTAATGTTAAGACTCATGACAGGTAAACCCTGGGTAGCTGACTTCCGCGACCCCTGGACGGACAATTCGATCAGGCCCGATTTCCCTCGAATCAGGCTTAAATACGAGAATTGGCTTGAACATACCGTAATCCGCAAAGCGGATGCTGTAGTGCATGTCGGATATGGATGGGCCCGCATGGCCAGAGAGAAATTTACGGATATCCCACCGGAAAAGCATCGTATCATCACAAACGGCTTCGACGAAGCTGATTTTGAGGGATTTAATGCCGGGCAGATCTATGGAGGAAACAAAACGACATATCTTAATCTGGTTAACGTGGGCACGATTTATGAGCAATCGGCCTTCGAGTATTTTCTAAAAGGATTTGCAAAGGCGCTTGCCAGCCAGAAAACGGGCAACAATATACGTATCACTTTCATCGGCGATGTAATTCCCATGTGGCGTCGGATACTGGCCAAGCCACCGTTCAAAGACCATGTAGATATTGTTGGCCTTAAACCGCATCGAGAGACGGTCCGACTGGTGATGGCGGCGGATGTATTGTTGTTGATCTCCCTGGAGGGTAACGATCGGACAAAGGATAAGATCATCGCGGGAAAGGTATTTGAACTGATGCGAACGGGCAGACCGATCTTTATGATAGGCTGGAAGGGCGAATGCTCTGAAATCGTCGAAAAAAGCGGGCTGGGAAAGTTTGTTCCCTGCGATAACGTGGATTTAATTTCAAAGACTATAATAGAGTATTATGAAAAAAAGGTAGATGGCGAGCTGGAGACAACACCGAATTGGGATTACATTAACCGGTTCGAGAGAAAAGACCTTACCGGAGCCCTGGCGGAAGTTTTTGAGCTGGCGCAAGACAAGCGTCTCTGATATTCCGACGAGGATTCTGCGGGAATTTTCTTTTCTATTATGAACACATTTCCCAATCCCCATATTCCGCCGGAGGTTGAGATGGTTCTATGCTCTTGCCGGATGATATCCAGTATTTCCTGCTGTTGCTTCTCGGGCAGGGGTTCATC
>CBEWDL010000011.1:0-32893 GCA_965555375.1 uncultured bacterium | reverse complement strand
ACATCTACAAGGGCGAAACTGCTGAATCTAAAAGGCGATCAGTTAAGAAGGCTAAGTCAGAACAATCGTTGGAATTTGACGATTACGACACCGATGACCTTCTGCCCATAGGCACGGAGGTAATGCACGATAAATTCGGACGAGGCATTGTCTTGAAACGCGAGGGCAGCGGCAAAAACCTGATAGTCACCATCAGATTCGAGACCGCGGGAAATAAAAAGCTGATGGTCAAATACGCGAGCCTGGAGATAATAGCGAGATAGAATTACTTCAAAAGCAGGCAGTTTTTGCTTTCAACATATTCCCCCGCCTCAATCTTATAGAAATAAATTCCGGATGATACACCCTGCGCGTCCCAGATAATAGAATGCGCGCCTGCCGGTTGATGGCCGTCAATGAGCGTTTCCACCTTGCGGCCGAGGATGTCATAAATCTCCAGGCGAACATCCCCTGCCAACGGCAGATCGTATCGGATGGTGGTCTTGGCGTTGAATGGGTTGGGGTGGTTCTGGCGAATCCCGAACCTCGCTGGTCGGCCGGTTTCCTGGTCTTCTATGTCGGTCGGTGAGAATCTTAATATCAGCAACGACCCTAAGTCTGCTACATATACGTTATTATTGGATTCGAAGATGTTCAAGGCTGAAACCGGGGTATCGTAACTGGCAAGTAACGTGGGGCTGAAAGGATCTGCAATGTCAAATGCATGAACGCCGCCTAGAGCATCGGCCACAAAAGCATAGCTACCCGAAACAAAAACACCGTAGGCATGGCCTGGCGTGGTAAAGCTCCCGATTAAGGTCGGGTTCGAAGGAACAGCAACGTCTATTATTTGTAAGCCTTCTATATCTGCGACATAGGCATAATTACCCTGGACAAAAACATCCTGGGGTCTTTCCGGGGTGACACAATTTCCCTCCAGATAAGGATTCAGGGGATCACTAACGTTTATTACCATAAAAGAGGGCGTATAATAACCTCCTATCGCAAGAAATGCATAACCGTCCTGAACATAGACCCCCATGGCCTCATCGAGCGGATCAAAATTCCCTACAATTGCCGGATTTAAGGGATCGGTTACGTCAATTATCTGTAGCCCGGACCAACCGTCCGCAACGTACGCATAATATTCCCTGACAAAGATATCAGCCGCATGGGATAAGATGCAACTCCCTAATATGGTCGGATCTTGCGGTTGGGCGACATCGACGATTTTCAAGCCGGACATATCCAGCGTATAGGCATAGCTACCCGAAACATAGACGTCGAATACATCCTCGATTTCGATAAACCCGGCCGTCTGTGGAGATGAAGGGTTTATAATATCAGTTATATATAGACCAATCAAGTCGGCAGTATATGCGTATGAACCCGAAACAAAACTACTCCATACCCTATACGAAGCGTGATAGGCTCCTTGAATGGCAGGCCATAGTGGATCAGATATATCTATTATTTGCACGGCTGCTGAAGATCCTGATTCCGCAACTACAGCATTTCCTTCGGAAACATACAAGCCACGGGCGTTGCCTGGCGTGTCGCAAGATCCTACAATAGAAGGGCTTGCAGGATCGCTGACATCAACTACCTGAAGACCATCAAAATAGGCCGCCACATACGCACAATCACCATATACAACAATATCTCGGGAACTGCCCGGAATGCTGCAATTCGCCAGAGGTATCGGATTTGAAGGGTCCGAAACATCAATTATCTGCAAACCGGATCCTCCGTCGGCAACGTACGCATAATGCTCGTCGACAAATACCTTTGTTGCTTGTCCGGGCGTGTCTATGCTCCCTGTAAGTATGGGATGTTCGGGATCTGAAATGTCTATTATCTTAAGCCCCGAAAGATTGGCCACATAAGCATAACCACCTACCACGAAAATTCCCATGGCCATTCCCGGTATGTCAAGGGAACCGGCAATGGTCGGATTTGAATTGTCGGAGATATCTATTATCACTATGCCGCTTGCCCTCCTAGCAACATAAGCAAAGTCACCGGAAACATAAATATCGACCCCGCCATTGGGCAAATCGCAACTTCCGACCAACGTCGGGAAAGACGGATTAGTAATATCCGTTACATGAAAACCGCCTATTGGATCGGTATCTGGGAAACCCTCGATAACATAAGCATGACTTGCCACCACATAGACTCCATAGACCGGCATGCATAAAGGATATCCTCCTACGAGAACTGGGTTCGAATGGTCGGTTATCGAGATTGCGTGCAGAGAATATCCTCCAGCGCAAAAAACATAGTCGCCGGCCCTATGGACAGAGAACATCGGTCCTGAAAACAGGGTGGCGTTGACATATTCATATCCTTGTCCCCAAAGGCGGCCGCTCGCCATCAAGACCGCCACCATGGGAATTATAACCAGGTTTCTCACAACATCTCCTTAAACCCGTCTTCAAATATCAGCGATGCCTGAACCCATATTAAAGATACGCCATTTCCACGCTCTGTCAACAAAAAAGCCCCGGCTTGCGGGGCTTTCGGTATCGCGGGTATAAGGTGCCTGAAGAAAGAGCCTACTTCTTCTTCTCCTCGCCTTTTCCCTTCTCGCCCTTTCCCTTCTCGCCTTTTCCCTTCTCGCCCTTTCCCTTCTCGGCCTTGCCTTTTTCGGCCTGTCTATCCTCGGCCTTTTTCTCGGCGATGACCTCCGGTTCGCCTTCCTCCCCGGCGGCAGGAGCGGCTTCGCCCTCGGCGACTTCGGCCTCCCCGGCCTCAGCGGCGACAACCTCCTCTTTGATAACCGTCGGCGGTACTATGGAGACCATGGTCTGTTCCGGATTCTCCAGTATCTCGAACTTCTCAATCGGGATATCCTTGATATGGATCGAATCATGAATCTTCAACTGTGATACATCCAGAGCGATCTTATCCGGTATATCGGTCGGCAGGCAGGAGATTTCCACGTGCCGGATGACCCATGAAATGATGCCGCCGAAATCCTTAACGCCAACCGGGGTTCCCTCCAGAACGATCGGCACCTCGACCTTGATCTTTTCAGTCATAGAGATATGCATAAAATCTATATGCAGCAGACTGCCGTCAACAGGATCTCTCTGCACCTCCCTGATAAGCGCCTTCTTACCGGCGGCAGTCCCGTCGACACTCAGATTTATAAGGAGGTTTTCACCGGAAATCCTCCTCATGGCGTTATGAAAATCCTCATACTCCAGTTCGATTACCACCGGCTCTTCGCCCTTTCCGTAAACCACTGCAGGTATTTTGCCCGCGGCCCTCAACTTCCTGGCCACACCTTTGCCGGCGTCTTTCCGGGTGCGGGCTTCAAGCGTTATTTCTCTCATTGTTACTCCTTAAAGATTACTTATTTTCTCTTTATTACAGGTCCCCCGATAGGATTTCCCTACCTTGTTGTAACCATATTCGATGCTATCTCAGACGAACAAACTCGAAAGCGACTTTTCTTCATGAATCCGCAGTATCGACTTGCTGAATACCCCCGATACGGAGAGAATCTCCAGTTTGGAGAATCTTTTCTCCGGCGGGATGTCAATGGTATCCGAAATGTAAAGCTTCTCTATGGCCGATTGCTCGATTTTCTCCCTGGCCTTACCGGAAAGAACGCCATGCGTGCAGGCAGCCACTATGCGCCTGGCCCCCTTTTGCTTGAGGGCATCCGCCGCCTCGGTGAGAGTGCCGGCGGTATCGACGAGGTCATCGCGGATAACGACATCCTTGCCCTCGACATCGCCGATAACATTCATGACTTTCGCCTGGTTTATATCCGGCCTTCTCTTATCGACGATGACCAGACTGAAATCGAGCGCCTTGGCGAAAGCCCGAACCAGCTTGACCGAGCCGACATCGGGCGAGACCGCCACACCGTCTTTGAAATCGAGTTTCTTTAAGTGTTCGTTAAAAACCTTGGATGAGTAAAGGTGATCCGAGGGGCAATCGAAAAATCCCTGTATCTGCGAGGCATGCAGATCCATCAAAAGCACCCGGTCGACCCCCGCTTTGGTGATGAGGTTGGCCACCAGCTTGGCCGATATGGCGACGCGCGGCTGATCCTTGCGATCCTGGCGGGCGTAGCCGTAATAAGGAATGGCCGCCGTTATCCTGTTGGCGGACGCTCTGCGACAGGCGTCTATCATTATGAAAAGCTCCATCAGGTTGGAAGCCGGCGCGTTGGTGGACTGGACGATGAATACGTCCGTCCCCCGGATGTTCTCGTCGATCTGGAAAAAAATCTCGCCGTCGGAGAACCTCTTGAGAGTACACTTCGAAACGGGCTTGCCGACCTTCTCCGCTATTTTTTCCGCCAGAGGCCTGTTGGCGCTCCCCGAGAAAATTTTGAAATCATTGAGCATCGCTCATCCCCGCTAAATTGTCTTTAATCTTGCACCAAGAACTAAGCCATCGACCGCCAAAAAATTTCAACTGGGGCGCCAGGATTCGAACCTGGGAATGCCAGCTCCAAAGGCTGGTGACTTGCCACTTGTCGACGCCCCAGGATGTTTCTCAAACCAATAAAAATACCTAAAATCATGGGAAAGTCAAGATGCGATTATGCATTAAACGAGCCTGTTTCCGGCGCAGTCACCGCTTCAAATCCGGCCCTTGTATTGGACTTTCAGTCGATGCCGGCCTATCGAGTTCCCGCCGCCGTTCATAAAGCCACAGCCGATTGCCGGATGCGAGAGTTAATTCTCTAAGGACATACATCTTATGGAATTCGGGGATTTTGTAAATCTCTTTGTCGCTGGGGAAGACCGGCTCAACCGAGCCGTGGCTGGAAAAGAACTGAATATAATCAGGCTTCCGGGATAAAATATATTCACCGTCCGCCTTTTCATGCCCCGCCCAGCCAGAACCCATATTCGAGACTTCACAATGAGCAATGTGAAGATCGGTTAAGCCGAGCATATCTACGACCCTAACTCGGCTGTAATAAGGAATGCTTCCGGCTGTGTTCGTCGCAATCACAGCATCCGCCGGAACATTTTCCGCAAACCATTGGCCAACTTCTCTGCCATATTCGACAGTCTTATCAAATTTTATATAGGGCGTAATATACAGGAAATTGAGCTGGGCAATGTTGTATATGATGGTTCCCAAGACCACAAGAATCACTATTCTCCTGTTGTCTATCAGCATTATCGACATGGCGAATATTATGCAAAATATCGGCATTATCGGCGTGAAGAACCTCAACGCCGGCATCGGATCTCCTCCCACTGAAATAATATAAATGGTATAAATGCAGACTATTAATGGAAGGATGGACAGCTTTCCATATTTCTTTAACCAGGTCGATATTCCAATTGGATCGATCATCGGCAGCAAAATCATTAGCGAAGGAATAGCGAATTTAACCAGGTACCTAAATCCCCTTATGACCTGATTAACATCCCATCCAACCTTGGCATAGAAGCTGTTCGGAAAAAGGAAACCATAGTAATTATGCCGCCACCAGAAATAAGGCAGATAGACCATGAGAAAAAATACAACCAGATAAACAAGCGGAAACCCTCTATTCTTGAAGCCTCGATAAAATTGATGCAGGACCAGAATCCCTGTAACCAGCAATCCCTCTGGCCTGGCCAGAGACATCAAGCCACATAGCATTCCGAGCCGGATAAACTTTCGCGTGTCATATGATTCCCCTATAGAAACATAATATAGCACGGAAAGTGAGACCAGAAACGTAAATAACGTAACCTCCATGCCGCTTACACCCCACGCCAGAAAAATACCGGTGCTACCAAGCAATAGAGTCGCTATAGCGGAAACCCTGGAATCGATGGCTCTTATGAATCTGTGGGCGTTAGCGAGCAATATGATATTGGCCACGGCAAAGGCCAGCCCCAGGATCTTGGAGAAGATTACGATATCGGCGCCGAACCACTTACCCAACGCCATAAGAATAAGCCACAGAAACGACGTATAACCTTCGACTTTCTCTCCAACATTATAGACCAGGCCGTTTCCGGCGACGATATTCTCGGCATAGCGAAAAGCTATGAAGGCATCGTCAAGCATCCATGGTTGAATGTAAAGACTGTAGACGCCCAGGGCCAATACCGAGAACAAGATGGCCCCCCGGGTGAGATATCTATCGCCAACTGGCATGTGTGATGTATATAACCAATTGCCCCGGCATTATCAAGGGGCCATCTAAGCCGAATACTGTCGCCGGAATTCAGATAGATAAGCAAGGCTTTCCTAAATCCCCATATAATAAGGCATTGTTCTTTTCCCTTGAAAATCGGACAATTATCGGTATTTTGATGATCCGAATCAAATCAACTGACCCGAACGGCATCGGGAAGGGAGACGACAATGCTTTTGGGCGCACACATGTCAATTGCGGGCGACACTTTCAACGCTTTTTCGCACGGCGAGAAGGCCGGTTGCACGACCATACAGATCTTCACCAAATCCTCCAACCAGTGGAAGGCCAGGGAGCTGACCGACGAAGAAGTTGAGAAATTTCACGGAGAACAGAAAAGGACAGCGATTAATCCCGTGATCGCCCACGACTCATATTTGATAAACTTAGGCTCGCCCGACGAGGCGCTCCTTAAAAAATCCCGCGAGGCCTTCCTGGTGGAAATGGAGCGCTGTGAAAAATTGAAAATCCCGAACCTGGTTACTCATCCTGGAAGCCATATCGATAAAGGAGAGGATTGGGGTATCGAAAAGATCGCCGAATCGATCAGTTGGCTGCATGAGCGAACCGAAGGATTCAAGGTCAGGATAACTCTCGAGACCACCGCCGGGCAGGGATCGAACCTGGGCTATAAATTCGAGCAGATAGCCTCCATGATAGAGCAATCATTAGAGCCGGAAAGGCTGGCGGTCTGTATCGACACCTGCCATATTTTCGCCGCCGGCTACGATATCACTACCGAGGAGACCTACGAGAAAACGATTTCGGAGTTCGACCGTATAATCGGTTTAGATAGGCTAGCGGTGATCCACTTCAATGATTCCAGGAAAGGGCTCGGTTCCAAAGTGGATCGCCATGAGCATATCGGTAAAGGCGAGATCGGCAAAGAACCGTTTGGATTCTTCATGCGGGATAAGAGATTTGAAAAGATCCCGAAACTCCTGGAGACTCCCAAAGGAGCCGATGGCAACATGGACAAAGTAAACCTGGCGATTTTGAGGAAGCTGGCCAAAGCATGAGATCAGTATTCGCTCTGGTATCGATTCTTCTATTTTCGGCAAACGTTGATTTCGCCGGAACGCTGCGGGTCGGTGTAAAAGGGGAAATACAAGGCCAACCTGCCATCACCCTGTTTGACGATGAAATCCTGGTACCGCTGGAGAAAACCCAGGAGATATTCACCGGGCCGTACACTCTCAGGCTGTCCCCGACAGCTGATTCGGGAGGAAAATACCACCTGATAGTCGAACTCGCCGGTCTGGGGCCGGATTTCAAGAATTTCCAGTATCCGCTGACGCTTGCTGTCGGTGAAAAAATGATTATTCCATCGGTCCCGGTTAAGAACAACGCATCGATAAACTACATCATTTCTATTCGAGATGATACCAGCTCCGTGCGAAAATCCAATTATCCAATGAATGATGCGAGCAGGTGGGGTACGTCCACGTCGATTCACTATCTGACGCACTGGGTGAAAAGTTCTCTGGCCGATTTTACGTGGAACGTCAAAATGACCTATCTTGAAAATATCTACGATCAGTATCGCGCCAGCTACAAGCTATCGATGTTTGAAAAAATAGACTTTTACTTTCACCCGGAAGCGACGGATGAGGTTTTTATAGACCCCGATCTGCATTACGCTATCCTTCCCAACTCCAGAAGAATCGATCTGATATACGGTCACGATATCGACGCTGTAACTCCCGCACCGGCGGCGGAGCTTTTGATATATCGTCTCTGGGGTTACGGTCCGCGGTGGATGGTCACCGGCCTGGCTCACTATTATGAGGATGGTAAACTGGAACTGAGAAAATTCGTCGACCAACTTGACCCGGCTGAAATCCTCGCCGACTTTTCTCGCTACGATTGGGTGAACAGCGATACAGGCTCGATTTTCTGCGGCGGCTTTGTTAACTGGCTTTTTGAAACCCACAGCTTTTCACGTTTCAAAAACCTATACAGGCAGTCATCGCCTCTGGATTTCGAAGCAAATTTTCGGGAAATCTACGGGAACAGCCTGTTAGACGCGCTTGAGCAATACCTTGATTACATCGAAAATTACAAACCCCGTAGCGGGGAATTGGGATATTATGCATCCACCTACTTCGGGCAGAATAGAATCGAGGAGGCCCGAGAATATTATGCGGAGTTGGCTCTTCTGGACAACGATGATAAGTCCGATAATTTGAGCTTTCTGGCCGCCTGCCAGCACTGGCTGGGAGATTACGAGGCCGCACACAAAACTTATAGCGATCTGGTTGAATTATCAGGACGAAACCCGCGTTTTCTAACTCTCAACGGCGATATGGAAATGGCCCTGGGAGATTTCGAGGCCGCGATCAGATTGTATGAGGAAGCGTTTGGTGAGGGCGAATACGGGATCTCCGGTCTGAGGCTGGTAACGGTTCTGATTGATCGGGGCGATCTGGATTCGGCCAGAGCGATATTCGACAAACTGGATGGAGATGTTCTTCGATCGCTCAATTACTCCATCGAATCGGCAAGACTGAAGATCATATCGGGGGAGGCTGATGTCGATTTGCTGCTTGAGCAAGCCGCCGCTCGCGCTCTCAATCTCACTGCGCAGTCGTCCCATGATCCGTTAAACTATCTTATAGCTGGAAGGGCGTTCGCATTACTTGGCCAATTCGACAGGGCCGAACAAAACCTCGATATCGCCTATTTTTTGGAGCGACGGCCGTATTTTCAGGCGTTGATGCTTCTGGAGCAGGGCCGGACGGCTGACCTGCAGGGCAAAAGGGACGAGGCAAAAAATTATTATGACCAGGCCGCAAACAGCGGCGGTAGCGCATATTTGAATATGTTGGCCAAAAAATATATTGAATCAAAATACGAACTTGGAATGTAACATTTGATCTTTCCCGAAGGATTGGAAACTCAGGGAATTCATTAATATGGGCTTCTTAAACTCAGCATTCCTGTTGGCGCTGGCAGCGGTCTCAATCCCGCTTATAATTCACTTTCTTTCAAAAAGACGCATCAAGACTATCGAGTTTTCGTCACTGAAGTTTCTGGAACAGATGCAGAAAAGCCGCATGCGGTGGCTCAAGATCAAGGAACTCCTGCTCCTGGTCTTAAGGATGATAATTATCGCATTGATTGTAATGGCTTTCGCACGTCCGACGCTGCGAGGTTTCGTCGGCTCATCCAGGGCGGCATCATCGGTGGCCATAATTCTCGACAGGTCGGCGTCGATGGAAGCGGAGGGAGAAACCGGCAGCATATTCGACGAGGCCAGGAGGATGGCTGGCAGGCTGATAGATATCCTCGAGCCCGGCGATATGGTTACCGTTATTTCTTATCCGGAAGGCGGATCGCCTTCTGTCTTCGGGCCGTTCAATCCCGGCGACAATCTGAAAGGATATTTGAAGGATATCGAACCGGGCTATCAGACCGGCAATATAGGCGAGGCGCTTCGAACCGCCCTGGAAATCCTCAAAAAAAGCCCCGATCTAAATCGCGAGATCTATATATTCTCCGACCACCAGAGAGGAAACTGGGACAACCTCCCTTCAGATCTCCTGCAGGGTGAATCATGGGATGGTATCCACGTTTTCAGCATCTCCGCTCAGCCGACCGGGGCAGATAATGTCGGGATAATCGATATCATATATCCTCCGCAGATTCTCATGCCGGGAGAAAACTTTGATCTGGAAGCAGAGCTTGTTAATTATGGCAAGGGCACCCTGCAGAATATACTCGTCGGTGCGGTGGTTGATGATGAACGTAAGGCGCAGGCAAGCGTATCTCTCCCACCCAACCACCCGTCGAGAGTCGGTGTTACATTCAAGCTCGACTCGCCCGGAGACTACGGCGGTTATGTGGAGATCGATTATGACCGATACGGCCTGGACAACAAGCGATATTTCAGCCTTCACGTTCCTAAAAAGATAAGTCTTTTAACGGTCGGACAAACCGAAAACAGCCTAAAACTGCTCGATCTCGTGCTCGACAGAGAGGAAGCCGGACAGATCGACTACAAGGGGATTGGAGCGGCGGATCTTCTCCGGGAGAATCTGGGAGGTTATAAGGTAGTATTGCTTTACGATTTGCCAAACCTCGATCCCGCTCGAGAAGCGGCCATTGAAAGATTTGTTTCCGGCGGAGGCGGATTGCTGGTCTCATTGGGGAAATCATCCAGCACGGCCTACTGGGGACGTTTCCTGATGGAAAAGGCCGGCATATCCTCGGGTGAACTTGCAGGCAAACCGGGTGAATACATCATCTGGGACAATTTCGATTTCGAGCATCCAATCTTCTCTCTATATTCTCTCGATGATAAAGATCGTTCCCGGCCGACCGTGCCGGATATCCATATAAACTATTACAGGGATCTCGAAGGCGGCAGGGCTATCGGTTCGAGCAGTTCGGGGATAAACCTTCTAGTTGAATCCGAGACGAATCCGATACTGGTTTTTTCAAGCGGGCTGGATCTTTTGACGGGCGATATTCCCGCCCACTCGTTTTTTGTGCCCTTTCTGGTAAGAAGCATAGAATATCTGGGCTCCCGCGAGGCCGGCGGCGGTTTCGCGGGCATCATAGGCGAACTCTCCAGCTGGAATATCAAAGGCGATATCACCGGCGGCTTGAAACTGATCTCCCCGGCCAATACGGTCGAGGATCTTCTCCCGGCCGGGACTAAAAGCGGGGCTCTGGTGAGCTTCACCGAGTACGGCCCGCCGGGTATTTACACCCTCAAATCCGGCGAAGATACCTTATCGCTGATGGCATTCAATGTCGACCGCGCCGAATCCTCCGCCGAGACGATAACGCCGGAGGAAATCGCCGAACTTCTGAATATCGATGTTAGAACGATTGCACCGGGATCCGATATGAAAACCTCGATTAAAGAAGCCAGGTTCGGACGGGAGCTATGGAAGGAGTTCTTACTTGTGGCTTTAATTCTTTTGATAATCGAATCTCTCCTGGGAAGAACCTCGCCGCCGAAAAGAGCAAAAGAATAACATGAAGCCGCTTCTTCTGGCTATTCTGTTGCTTGGCTTTTCGGCCTCCTGCAGGGGAAAGTACGAGATATCAAACGACACCAGACCGGGGGGGTATGCCCTCGGAGAGAGGATTTCACTGAAATTTTCTCTATCCGGTAACGACGATTTCCCCGACTCCATATCAGTTCATATACTCGAGAGAAAAACCGGTTATACATATCTCGCCCGGGCACGACGGGGAGAGTGCGACGATATCTGTCACTACGAATGTATCTGGGACGGCCGTAAGCCGGATGGAAGCTGGCCTGCCGGCGGGCGATACCTGGTTTACGGTATCGCTGAACTAAATGGAACGGTTTATTCGGATACGGTTTTAATCGGTCTGGCCGACTGACCGTCTTAAAGATATTTCATTGAAAAACGTTGACCGCCGTTGATATCATGTCTTAAAATCATGATGGCGGCGCCGTTTCAAGGAGGGTGGCGTCGCCGTCGTATGCCGGTCAGGCTCCGATCCTGACGTATCGGAAAGGGGATATTGGTGAGCGATAAGAAAAGCCGCTTAAAAGAGATCTTGCTTGAAAAGGCGGTGAAGTTTGGCGACTTCACGCTGGCTTCGGGTCAAAAGTCCACATACTACATCAACGGTAAGCTGGCCACGCTCGATTCCGAGGGCCTTAACCTGACGGCGGAAATCATGCTCGACATGCTCGAGGACACCGACTTCGATGCCATCGGCGGGCCGACTCTCGGAGCCGATCCCATAATCGGCGCGGTGATCGCGCTGGCCCACAATCGCGGGCGCAAGCTGACCGGCTTCATCGTCCGTAAGGAATCAAAAAATCATGGCACCAAAAGCCTCCTGGAAGGGCCGGTTGAGAAAGGGATGAAGGCGGTCATCATCGAGGATGTGGCCACCACCGGCGGCTCGGCTACAAAAGCTATCGAGGCGGCCAGGGCGCAGGGATGCGAAATCGTCAAGGTTATGGTGATCGTCGACAGAGACCAGGGCGCCATCGAACATTTTCAAAAGCTGAACATACCCTATGAGGCGATTTTCTCTAAGGAAGAGATGGGGCTGTAGGGGCGAATTGTGATTAGGTCACCTGTGGATATTTAGCCATCTTTCTATCCTGCACCGGAGAATGGAAACGCAACTCGCAAGCTTATAAACGAATGTTAATATCAAAAAGACAGATCTTGACCCCGAAAATTCCTTGCAATCTATGGCCAGAATTATTAAATTGTAATTTGCCAAGAGGATCAGAATATGCCTAAACCGGTACCAGATAGTTCAAATGAAATAATTGAAAGTCAGTTGGAAAACCATCTAACCGGATTAGAAGAAAAATTATGCTCCGATGTATTAGTGTTCTCGGGCCGACTAACCTTTGGCGCTGACGACCTATTCCGTGATGCAGTGGAGATACTCGAGAACAAAAAAGAAAAATTGACAGTTATCTTGGAAACAACAGGAGGATACATCGAGGTTGTTCAAAGGATTGCTGATACTTTACGCAGGCATTACCGGTACGTTGATTTTATTATTCCAAATTATGCAATGTCCGCTGGCACTGTTCTTGTTATGTCTGGTAACGCCATATATATGGACTATTATTCCATACTAGGCCCCATTGATCCTCAAGTGGAGAGACCTGGCAGTAAGGACCTTATCCCTGCACTTGGATATCTAGTTCAATACGACAGACTTATTGAAAAATCGAAAAAGGGCAAGTTGACAACAGCGGAACTTACCTTCTTAATAGAGAAGTTTGATCCGGCAGAGCTTTATCATTACGAGCAATCAAGGGAATTGTCGATTTCTCTTCTGAAAGAATGGTTAGTCAAATATAAGTTCAAAAATTGGACAAAGACTCAAAGCCGGAAGATCAAAGTTACTAATAAGATTCGTGAAAATAGGGCAAAAGAAATAGCAAAGATACTTAACGATACAAAACGATGGCATTCCCATGGCAGGGGTATTTCTATGGAAGTGCTTCGTAAAGAATTGAAACTTAAAATTGAAGATTTCGGGGAGGATTCCGATCTAAATAGTAAGATTAGAAAGTATTATAAGTTATTGGTTGATTACATGATGAGGAGGGGTCATTTAGCAATTCTTCAAATTAGGGGTCACTATATACCTCTAGTCAGGAGATAAGATGTCAAAAGTAATAAAGGCCCAAAAAATAGCGTCTTCAAATCCGAATGTTGACAGAAAACAGGTTGAAGATGTCTTAAGGCTGCTGAAAAAATTACGTAAACTGGGAGTTAAGGAGAGCAGATACAATCTAACCCCTCCATTTACACGGAAAATTTCTCGCTTAATTGAAGAATCTTCCGAGAGCTAAACAGCCGATTTTGCCACCAATGTGGCTCTCTATCATCTTTGCTACTCGAACGGAACCGCTTTACAAGCATTCTAGTCAGAGCCAATATCAGTATGGCATTAAAATATCGAAACCATAAGGGGCTTTACTAACTTTTAGTAAGGCTTTTACCCCTGCCGTGCCGGGCAGATCCGCCGGAAATCACAATAACGGCAATCATAACCGGGGGTGGCCGCAAAATCGGATAAGTTGATCTTTTCTATCCTGTCCTCGATCTCCGATCTGATCGCTTCCAGCGCTTCAGGCTCGAATGAGCACTCATGAATTTTAGCGTCCCGGAGGAACATGAAAATCAGGCTCGACGGGTATTCTCCGAAGATATCTTTGCAGGCCAAAGAGTAGATCGGCAATTGCATATCCTTTTTCAGCCTCGATTCATCTTTCTTGCCCGTCTTATAATCTATAATCGCCAATCCTGTCGGTGTCTTATCGACCCTGTCGATCCTGCCTGTCAGCCTGGCGTTGGGAAGCTCTATCTCAAACGACTTCTCAAGCAGTTCCGGCTTGCCCGATCTTTTCGACTGTAAATCAACAAAATTCTCAAGCAGCTCACGACCTTTTTGCATCAGCCGTTCCTTCTGATCGGGATCATTCAAATGGACCCTTTTCCAGCGGGATTCAAATTCCGCAACCAGACTCTCGAGATCGACAGTCTTGCCATCCATCATAGACTTTCCCGCTTCCTCCAGGACCACATGTATCGCCTGCCCCAGCAACTGGTGAGGCCCGGGCGGAGAGGGGATGCGGAGTATTTTTCGATAATAAAACTTCAGCGGGCAGGTTTCGAATGCCTCCAGATCGGTATAGGAAACCCGGTCGACTCTGTATTGTTGATCAGGCTGACGAGGAATGAATCTCTCATCATCAAGCCGGTTTTTCAATTCCGAAAACGAGGAATCGATTTTGCCCTTAAACTCGTCTTTAACTCGCTCGAACTCCTCCGGCGTCTGAGCCTTCGAGGATTCAAGCCGCCAGAGTTTCAAGATGCTTTCCGGAAGCGTATCCTCAATGGGAACCGAACCGGGAATTACAACTGATCTCGTCTCGTCAATCGCCTTAACCGGACCGAAGCCTGTCTCGGGCAGCGTGACTGTTTGCTCAATCCTGATTGTCTCGCCGACCTCATCAAAAATCGGCTGGCCGGTCAGCTCCTTTATAAACTGCGACAGCCTGGTTCCTTTCTTTTCAATTCCATACAGATAGAGACTCTCGCGGGCACGGGTCATGGCCACATAGAACAGCCGACGTTCCTCCTGAATCCTGTGATCACCCGGCGGCAGCTCGTCTTTGTAAAGCTCCGGCGGGAACTCAAACGTAGCGCTCCTCTTTCGAGGCGGAAATCGAGTATTCGATAATCCTATGACAATTACCACCGGGTATTCCAGTCCTTTGGAGCCATGAACGGTCTGCAAGACGACCGGAGCCTCGGTTTCCTCGATGGCACTCTCATCTTCCGAAAGATTAGTTTTCCAGTTTAGATATTCCAGAAACGCTGCGTGAGACCCGGTATCGTTTTCCTGCAGGAACAAATCAGCACATTTAAGAATTCCGGCGATTTCCGCCATCGCCTGATGGTCGATTACGCGCCCATCGACGATAACCGACGACATAATGCCAGTGCGTGATACTATCAGTTCCAGAAGCTGGAGCGGATCTTTTTTGCGTGCCATATCCTTTAGTTCGCTTAATAAGTCAACCAGATTAAAAAGCTCGGCGGAAAGGATCTCATCGCTTTCTGAGCCGATTGATCTTATTATATCCAGCGGTTCGCCTTCTCCACGCGACAGCTTATACCCGATCTCCCTCTCGAAATCCGGTTTTATGCCCGGCAGGAAATGATGGACTATCAGGGCCAGCAGGTCGCGGCGATCGCTGTCGATTGTGAATTCATAGAGGGCCTTTAATAATTTGACGGGCTGTGACGATGATTCCTCAATTTTCCTGTCGTAATAAAAATCGATTTTTCTTCTCTGCAGGATTCCGGCCAGCAAATCCTTATGCCATCTCGCCCTGAAAAGCACTGCGACTGATTTCGGCTTTCTGTATTTCTCAACGCTCAATAGTGATTCTATAATATCTGCGACCGACTCCGCCTCGGTCTGATCGTCGGGACAGATTTTGACCGAGACCTTCTCGCCTGAGACCCCCGATGAGACCATTTTCTTGTCAGGTTCGAAACGGGCCCCGGGATCGATCTCTATAACCGATTGAGCGGCTTTTACGATGTTCGAAGACGATCTGTAGTTTTCCTCCAGCTTATGAACCATCGCATCCGGGAACAGCTTTAAAAAGAGCTTGAATGATGCGAAACTGGCCCCGCGGAACCTGTATATGGCCTGGTCATCGTCGCCGACAACCGTGATGCCGCATTTATTCCCGGTGAGATGATAGAGTATCTCCACCTGGGCATAGTTGGCATCCTGAAACTCATCGACAAGGATATATTTGATTCGCTGTCTCAAAGATGCCGCCACTATATTCTGAGTTGAAAGGAGCCTGTGCGACAGGACTATCATATCGCCGTAATCGATACTGCCGCGCTGAATCTCGGCATTTTCCGATTTTATTCTCTCGTAGGAACGATATATCTTGCCCGCCTCTAAGATCTTCGTCCAACGGTCACGGTTGACAATAGTATCATCGTCGTCAGAGCCCACAGGCAGGGCGCTTAACTGCGATTCCGCCGCGGCAATCACATCCTCCGGCGACACCAGCTCGTCCTTGGCGCGGCTGACAAACCCTGCGATCCCCCTGTAAATCTCCTCCGGCCGGTTGGTATCTAAAAGCTGCGATTGGGCAAGCTCTGAAACCGCCCTTTTCAGGTATTGATAGAGCCGATACTCGCCGGCCTTGTTGATCTCCCCTGGAAAGCCAAGGAGATGTGAGAATTCGTTGATTATATCCAGGCCGAACGAATGGAAGGTCTTGATCTCCGGCATGCGGCGCCCGAGGATGCCCATCCTCTCCTCCAGCTCGGCCTGGGTCTTGGTGGAATAGGTGATGACCAGAAGCGATTCCGGCGAGTAGCCTTTCTCCTCTATCAGATACTGTGCCTTGGCGACGATGACTCTGGTCTTGCCGGAGCCTGCGCCGGCTAAGATTATCTGTGGCCCGCCGAGGTATTCCACGGCTTGCTTCTGAGGCTGGGAGAGTTGCATATGTAGCTATTAAGATACCATCATCAACCCCGCCGGTCAATTATGACGAACCTTTTGGCCGAGAATCATGGTTTGCCATGGCCGCACCAAATTAAGACCGCTAATTCCACCCCGCTTGACTCATTCCCTCAAACCATATAAATTCCCTCGGCAGACCAGATTATGATTGATGCGCAGAACAGGACTAACAGCTTGCCGGAGACGCCTGAATGAACCTGCCGAACATGCTGACATTATCCCGAATCCTCCTCTCGCCGGTATTCATGGTTCTGATGCTTTTCGAGCACCATTACTGGCGGCTGGCGGGTACGGTGATATTCATAATCGCCGCCTTAACCGATATCGCCGACGGCTACTACGCCCGCAAGCTGGGACATTATACCGGATTCGGCCGTTTCATGGATCCCCTGGCCGACAAGGTTCTGGTCTCCACCGCCTTTATAACCTTCGTGCCGTTAGGTTACGCTCGCGGCTGGATGGTGATAATCATCGTGGTCCGGGAATTCCTGATAACCGGCCTGCGGTCGATGGCGGCTTATCGAGGCATGGTCATCTCCTCCTCGATTCTGGCCAGATGGAAGACGGCGACGCAGATGATCGTCCTGGCGGTTATCCTGGTCTTTGCCAATATCGAGCCGCTGGTGCGACCGCATAACCCCGAGCAACCTTTGATTCCCGAATGGATCATGCCCGTAGTCGGCTGGCATTATAATCTTTTTGACGTCTTGATCGTTATCCCCTTAATACTCACCGTCTGGACCGGGATCGATTATCTTTTCAAATCAGGAGGATTGCTGAAAGGGATGTTGAGATGACCGGGGCCGAAAAGAGATTCGCAGGCAAAGGATTTTTCACCAGGCTTCTGGCCACCTTCTTTTACTCCGGTTACCTGCCCAAGGCCCCCGGCACCTGGGGCTCGGCTTTTACCACGCTCGTTCTTTTCTTCATCTGGCCGCCACAATGGTATTGGCAGTTAGTCGCTATCATTATAGTTTATCTGATCGGAGTCCGCATCGCCGGGAAGGCAGAGGAGTATTTCGGTCATGACGGCAGGCCCATTGTAATCGACGAGGTCGCCGGCCAGATGTTAGCGCTTTTCATGGCCCCGGCCAAATTTTTACCGTTCATGCTGGGATTCGTGCTCTTTCGCGTTTTCGATATCGTCAAACCCCCGCCGGCAAGGGCGTGGCAGTCATTGCCCGGGGGCTGGGGTGTCATGGCCGACGATATAGCCGCCGGGTTCTACGCCGCCTGCACTCTTCAGATAATTTTGGCGTTTCTGGACATGTGGGGAGTAGGGTATTTATGATAAGAAAGATCGGCTAACATATCCCGGAGGTCTAAACGAAAGCTGAGATAATCACGATCGGCGATGAGCTCCTATACGGGCATACCGTAGATACCAACGCCGCTTTCATATCGGAGAAGGTTACCGCCGCCGGAGCGCAGGTGGTCTGGCACACCACCGTGGGTGACGATCTCGAGACCATTACCGAGGCAATAGCGCGCGCCCTGCAGAGAGCCGACCTGATCATCACCACCGGCGGGCTGGGACCGACCAGCGACGATGTCACCAAAAAGGCGATCTGCAAATATTTCAAAAGGCCGCTGATCTTCTACGATAAGATCTTGAAGAAAATCGAAGACCGCTTCAAACAACGGGGGGTGACCATGCCCGCCATCAACCAGAACCAGGCCTTGCTGCCTCAAGCTGCGGAGTTCATAGATAATCCGGTCGGCTCGGCTGTGGGAATCGCCATCGAGGAGGACGAGAAGCTTTTCGTGGCCATCCCCGGCGTGCCATCGGAGATGAAGCCGATGATCGAAGGCTGGGTGACCGACGCGATCAAGAAACGATCCGGGGAAATTGTTACAATCCATCGAAAACTACGAACCGTGGGCATAATTGAATCAGCCTTGTATGAGAAAATCGCCGATTTAATCGATTCCAGAGCTCAAACCGGGCGGGCGGAAAGATCTTCGGGAGACGAAAAGATCGCCGTTGGCTTTCTGCCGTCCTGGCGAGGGGTTGACATCCGCCTGACCGCTGTAACGAAGGACGAAAATCAAAGCCGTCAGAAGTTGGGCGAGTTAGAGAAAAAGATCATCCAGAGAATCGGCAAATATATTTACGGCCATGATGATGACAGCCTGCCGGAAGTGGTAGGCACGATGCTCCGGGAAGGGCATTTGACAATCGCCGTGGCCGAATCGTGCACCGGCGGGTTGCTGGGCAAGACGATCACGGACGTCCCCGGTTCGTCGGACTACTTCGCCGGAGGGGTCATCGCCTATTCAAACGAATTGAAGATGAAGCTCCTCTCGGTGCCGCAGATAATTTTAGAAAAATATGGCGCCGTCAGCGATGAGTGCGCCAGATACATGGCCGAGGGAGCGGTGCAGAATTTAGGCGCCAATATCGGGGTCTCGACAACCGGTATCGCCGGGCCCTCGGGGGGCACCGATGAGAAGCCGGTCGGAATAGTATATATCGGGTTTTCGGCGGCGGGAGCAACCGGGGCTAAGGAGTATCGATTCGGCAACATCCGCGAACGCAACAGAGAACGCAGTGCGGTGGCGGCCCTGGATATGGTCAGGCGGTATTTGCTGAAAGAATAGAAATATTAATCCTCATCCAGAGGAAGGAAAATTGAAAAAGCCCCTTAAAATCTTTATTGGCCTGGCGTCACTCTGGCCCATCATATATTTCTGCGCTTTTATCCTGTTTTTTGTTGTAATTTTTCTCTCTTTTGCCATAGGTCCTGATGGACCTCGAACCGAGCCTCCGAAAATTATATTTTTGATATTTCCTGTGCATTTTCTTACCATCTTCTGGATATTCGGTTTGATAGTATTCTATATATATAACATTTTTCAAAATGACCGGATCGATGGTGAGAAAAAGGCGCTCTGGGCGGTGGTGATATTCCTAGGGAATATGATCGCAATGCCGGTTTACTGGTATCTTTATATCTGGCGGGAGCCTGAGGAAAGCAATAAGCCTAGACCATCATAGAAAAAAACGTCAAATCCCGGCCATACGGCCCGTAGGGGAGATTTGACCTACAAAATACTCGAATCATTTTTTTGCCATTTCCCAGAGGTCGATTACCTTAACGCTGGCCGAATCTATTGACTTCGAATGCTCACGATAACCACGTTGAAACATTATATATTCAGTTAGCTCAACGACCTCAAATGTCAAGCCATTACCGTCAAGGTGTTCGAAGTTGTAATGGATGTTGACGTACTGCCTGTTAGGTCGCATCTCAAAATTGCCATCTTCCCAGTGGCGAGAAAAAAACTCCTCAAAGCTGCAGGGCGCAAGCCCCCTGAAAAACGAGTATCCAGCGTATCCCTCGCCCTTTAGTTTTACCACAAGCAACAGGGAGCTATCCGGGAAGACCTGGACATGCTCAACCCATGCTTGCCCCACGGGACTATCGAATTCCCCCACCTGACCGCAATGATAGCGAAGACTATCCATGCCGACCGGTTCCCAAACCGTCAGGACGTTCGCCCGTCTTTCCCACCCCTCGGAATCCGTCATAATATAAAATCTAAATCCCTGAAGGTCCCTCCGATATCGGTTCCATTTGAGTTCACCGTCCTGCCTTGTTGAAGCTTCATGACTGAAAACCCAGTGCTTGTCCCAGGAATATTTTATCTGCCTAAAATCTCTTATTCTTTCTCCGGGTTTCGGCCTGATAATCAACCATTCGACGAACCGGGAGCAATCGATACTTTCTCTATCCAGCGAGTCAGTTCTCGCAAAAGAGCCGACGAAGTAATCTATATCATCTTCATGAATGGTCTGAGCAGAGGAGAACGGAACCGACAGAATCAATAACACGGCGATTGTTACAGCCAGGCTTCTCATCTCCGGACCTCTCAAAACCAATACCCTCGGCGGCAGACGGGAACGTCTGCCGGGCACAAAATCATACATCCAGGTTGGCGTATTTGGCGTGCTCCTCGATGAATTTGCGGCGCGGCTCGACCAGATCGCCCATCAAAGTTGAGAAGATCCTATCGGCCTCGGCGGCGTTCTTCAGATCGACCTTCTTCAGCGACCGGGTCTCGGGATTCATGGTGGTCTTCCAGAGCTGATCGGGGTTCATCTCACCCAGGCCCTTGTAACGCTGTATCTGCACGCCCTGCTTGCCTAGACGTTCGGTTATCCTGTCACGTTCCTCCTCGTTGTAGGCATAGATTTCCTGTTTCCCCTTCTTCACGCGGAAAAGGGGTGGCTGGGCGATATAGACCATGCCTGCCTCTACGAGAGGCTTCATATAACGGTAGAAGAAGGTCAGAAGCAGGGTTCGAATATGTGAACCATCGATATCAGCATCGCACATGATGATGATTTTGCCGTAACGGGAATTTGTCGCGTCGAAATCATCGCCGGTGCCGGCGCCGAGGGCCAGAATCATCGTCCGGATCTCTTCATTGGAGAGGGCCTTGTCCAGGCGGGCCTTTTCGACGTTCAGGATTTTCCCCTTTAGAGGTAGAATGGCCTGGTATTTTCGATCGCGCCCCTGCTTGGCGGAACCGCCGGCGGAGGGACCCTCGACTATGAATATCTCGCAGAGTTCGGGATCGCGCAGGGAACAATCGGCCAGCTTGCCCGGCAGAGCGCCGGAATCCAGCGCCGATTTCCGCCTTACCAGATCACGGGCCCTCCTGGCCGCCTCCCGTGAACGGGCCGCGGCGATACATTTCTCCACTATCTTTCTGGCTACCGGCGGGTTCTCCTCCAGATAAGCCCCGAGCATATCGCCGACAATCGATTCCACGATCCCCTTGGTCTCGGAGTTGCCAAGCTTGGTCTTCGTTTGCCCCTCGAACTGCGGATCGGGCACTCTTATGGATAGGATGGCAGTCAGGCCTTCCCTGACGTCCTCGCCCATCAGGAGATTATCGCCATTCTTAAAGAGCTTATTTTTCGAGGCGTAATTATTGATCGTCCGGGTCAGGGCGGATTTGAAACCGATCAGATGCGATCCGCCCTCTATGGTGCTTATGTTATTGACGTAACTGAAAATGTTCTCCGCATAGCTATCGGTGTATTGAATCGCTATCTCGACCTCGGTTCCCTCCCGTTCCTTGTGGAAATATACCGGCTTCAAATGGAGTGCGTTCTTATTTTCATTAAGATATTTTACAAAATCGCTGGGGCCGCCCTTATACCGGAACGTTTCGGTCTTTTCCTCCCCCTCGCGTTTGTCGGTCAGGACTATCTTCAAGCCGCGGTTCAAAAAGGCGAGCTCCCTCAACCTCAATGTAAGGGTATCATAAGAAAATATTATCTTCTCAAAAATCTCCTTATCAGGATAGAAGGTGGTCCTGGTTCCGGATTTGGTCCCCTTGCCTTTTTTCTTCAGCGGCGTAACCGCATTGCCAAACTCGTACCTCTGGAAGTAGAGAGTGTCGTCCCGGAGGATCTCTACCTCGCACCACTCCGACAGCGCATTGACCACCGAAACGCCGACCCCGTGCAACCCCCCCGAGACCTTATATGAGCGATGATCGAATTTGCCGCCCGCATGAAGCGTGGTCATAACCACTTCCACGGCCGGTTTCTTCTGCGTGGGGTGCATATCCACGGGGATTCCGCGACCGTTGTCCTGAACCGTCACCGAGCCGTCGTTGTTCAACGCAACCTTTATCTCGTCGCAGAACCCGACCATAGCTTCATCGATCGAGTTATCGACCACTTCGTAAACCAGATGGTGAAGCCCGCGGCTGCTGACATCGCCGATATACATTGCGGGACGGCGGCGAACCGCCTCGAGTCCTTTCAATACCTGTATGGTGGTGGCATCGTAATGATGTCCGGCTGCGGCAGCTGATTCTGTGCTCATTGTATCTCCATCCATATTTCCCGTCCTAAATAAATCGAATATCCTCGATCGAGTCCTCTCCTAGCTCGGCTTGCAATTTTGCCAGGAGCCCCTCCTTCAAATAGGTCAATTGCTGACGCCAGGCGGCCTGGTGAACCCTGACCACCAATGTACTGCCCTCAATTCGAAGAGCCTCCGTTTCAGCGGCGATCGTATCTCCCACAATCGCCTTCCACCTCATCACCGCCGATTGCTTCTGAAGCCTTTCTGCAAAACCCATTCTGCGTAAGGTTTTCAGAATCACATTACCGATTTTTTCAGGTTCCTTTGCCATAACTCCCCGGCAAAAGCAGGATGACTATTCGGCCAAGTCGGATTCGACTCGAAATTCCCTACATCTATCAATTATACGAAATTTTCGCCCTAATTTCAAGTTCAATTACACTTTAATCAGAATAATATTCCCTTTGTAATGCCATACTATGCAATCGATTATAAAGGTGGATGCCTCGGCGATTATATTCCTGGAAGCTTATTTTTTTTAAACCTGTTCGCCGCTGAGAAATCGCCTCCCGGGATATAGATTCTTATTCGATTGACATCTGAATATGACAACCTATATTTTTGGGTTTTGGCGAAAGGAGATCGATGCGGGCTTTAATTACTGGAATTACCGGACAGGATGGATCGTACCTGGCCGACCTGCTGTTGGAGAAAGGGTATGAGGTTTACGGCATGGTCAGGCGCAGTTCGACCGAGAATTTCGAGAGGATAAATCATATCAAGGATAAAATAAAGCTGGTGCATGGCGATCTATTGGATCAGCTTTCGCTTTTGACGAATATCGACGAGATCCGGCCGGACGAGGTTTACAATCTGGCCGCCCAGTCGTTCGTGCCGGCATCATGGAAACAGCCGATGCTGACCGGCGAGTTTAACGCTCTCGGCGTAACCAAGCTGCTGGAGGCCATCAGGCAGGTGGATCGCAAAATAAAATTCTACCAGGCGTCGTCGTCGGAGATGTTCGGCAAGGTGGTCGAGGTGCCGCAGAATGAGAAGACGCCGTTCTATCCTCGAAGCCCGTATGGCGTGGCCAAAGTCTACGGCCATTTCATCACCGTCAACTATCGGGAATCCTACGGCATATTCGCCGTCTCAGGGATTCTTTTCAACCACGAATCGCCTCGACGAGGGCTGGAGTTTGTAACCAGAAAAGTCACCGACGGCGCCGCTCGCATAAAGCTCGGTCTAACCGACAAGCTTCGCCTCGGCAATCTCGAGGCCAAAAGGGACTGGGGGTTCGCCGGCGATTATGTCCGGGCCATGTGGATGATGCTTCAGCATGACAAGCCGGATAATTTCGTGATCGCCACCGGCCAGAACCACTCGGTCGGGGAGTTATGCGAGATAGCCTTCTCTCATCTGGATCTCGACTACAAAAAGTATGTCGTCACCGATCCCGCTTTCGTGCGGCCGTCGGAGGTCGACGTGCTTCTGGGCGACGCCTCGTATGCCAAGAAAACGCTGGGCTGGAAGCCGGAAACAGGCTTCGAGCAGATGATCAAGATGATGGTCGACGCCGACATGGAGCGGGTGGAACAGACTGTAAAAGGCTAGAATGTCTCATGGAACATACTAATCCTAAGCGAATACTAATAGATACTTTACAAAGCCACTATGAAATCAGATCAATAAGAGGATCAGACATAATAGCGCTTAATTCTAAAGCAGTTTTATATGTTCGCTCCAGCAAGAATCTGGGTAGCACAAAGAGTCTGATGGGTAAATTTTGGGTTGGCATAACCAAAAGTGAATACGAAAAATATTGTGATCAGAATTTCTTTATAGCCTGTGTGTGTACATTGCGGGCCGACGAAATAGACTATCTAATATTCCCGTCTGAAAGGTTCGATGAGATTAAGAAGGAAATTGAGTCCCAATCGGGGCAATGGAAATTCAACCTGCTGAAAACTAATGAAAAAAGATATTTTCTGCAAATACCTAAGAAGGGGAAATATGAAGTTACAGAATTCTTAAACTATTTTGACTTCTCGCCAATAGAATTTCGCAAGATATACTCGCCTCCGTTAGGAGAATTGCAACCGAAGGCAGTTAAAGAGGAAGCCCCACCTGCCGCCAAAAAGCCTATGTCGTTAGAGGAAGAACTGATACTTGCGTCAAGGGACAGCGCTAATCCCAAGAATTTTGAGCTGGCACTTGAAAAGTTTTTTACCCAGCTTGGCTTTCGATGCAAAAGAATCGGTGGTTCCGGCGAAACGGACGTTCTGGTTACAGAGCCCGTTAGATTTATCGTTGACGGAAAAAGCACAAAGTCCGGCTCAAAAGCCTCTATTAATTTTACCAGAATAAAGAGGCATATGGGGAAAAATAATGCCGACTTCATGGTCATTGTTAGCGTAGGTTTCGATCCAGCAGTGGCTCGCGACGCTGAAATAGAAGGTGCAACTTTAATTGATATCGAAACTCTGAAGAGTCTTCTAAGAATACACAGGGAAAATGTTCTTTCTCCATTTGACTATGTTCAAGTCCTGATGCAACCTGGCCTTATCGCCGCAGGAAAAATCTCTATTTTGCGGCAGAAAATAGAATTGCGCAAAAAAATGCTTAATGAATCGATGATATTGCTCGAAAACCTTGATTTCATACCCAGAAACATAGACGAGATAAAAGGCAGAGTAGATTTATATTGCGAACAGAACCAAATGAGCAGACTTGAAAGGGCTGATTTAGAATACTCCTTGCTATTTCTTTCACACAATCTTCTTGGAATAGTAAGGCAAAAAGCAGACAGGTATTCGCTGCAATTCACTCCCGTCCAGGCCAGGGAACGGCTTAAGGGCACTATAAGAATGCTTTGCACAAATACCCAGGCTGCGAAGAATGAAGATCGATATTCGTAACAGGTTGGCTCCCCCGGCTGAGATCTGGGAGCAGATTTGGAATAACCTAGGCGATGTCTCAGATGAAATTGGTGAGGATGACCTGGGGAATGGATATATTCTCAAATATGAGGGTTGGGGCGGGTTTTGTGTTGAAACAATATGGGGAAATGTAGAGGCAACGCAAAAAAGAAAGGGAATGAATATCTGTTCTGAAGAGGCGCGGGATGAAAGGGAAGAGGCTTGTTATCAATATGCAGAAGACCAGAGTTATGATATTCTCGAAACAGAATGGATACCTCAATTAAGAGAGAGGGGATACTTGTTAATTGACGGCGGTTACGATGAAGGCGGACTCTACGGCAGAACATGGGCCTTATTTAAAGCGTTGTCTAAGTGATGATACTATCGATGCTAATTGCGCACACACAAATTAGTCTGATCACAATAAAGGCGTAATATCATGAAAGCCTTGATCACAGGCATCTGCGGTTTCGTCGGCGGGCATCTGACCCGGTTGCTCATTTCCAGGGGGTATGAGGTGGCTGGGCTGGATGTTGGCGACCGGGAAGGCACGATTGATTTCGGAATCAAGGAACTCAAGGTTTTCAAAGGCGATCTCCGCGACGAGGATGTCATTTCCAAAGCCATAACCGAATTCAAACCCGATACCCTGTTTCACCTGGCGGCGCAATCGTCGGTCAAGCTGTCCTTCGAGGACCCCTTCGAGACGTTTTCGGTTAACCTTATCGGGACGCTGGTTCTGCTGGAGACCATAAGCAAGCTGGATGCGCCGGTAAAGACGCTGGTCATATCATCATCGGAGGTTTACGGCCGTCTCGAACCGGAGGAATGCCCGGTCACCGAGGACCATCCTCTAAGGCCGATCAACCCCTATGCCGTCAGTAAAGCGTCCGTGGATCTGTTAGCGCGTCAATATTTCATGGCTTACAGGATGCCGGTCTATATCGCCCGCGCCTTTTCCCATTCCGGTCCCGGGCAGAAAAGCGTGGCCGTGCTCTCCGATTGGGCCTTCCAGATCGCCAAGATCGATCTGGGGCTTTCCCCCCCGCAGTTGAAGGTCGGAAATACAAACATGCAGCGGGATTATTCCGATGTTCGCGATGTCGTAAGAGCCTATGTCGATATTCTTGAAAAGGGAAAGGCAGGTAAGCCTTACAACGTCTGTTCGGGAAAAGGATATAAGCTTTCGGATCTGCTGGACAAATACAGATCGCTGATAGACAAGGACGTGGAAGTCGTAAGCGATAAGTCCCGCATGCGGCCGGTAGATATTCCGATTCTCATCGGATCATACGAGAGGCTATCGGCCGACACCGGCTGGGAACCCACCATTCCCATCGAGACCACCCTGTCCGATTCTCTAAAATTCTGGCGGCATCATCTTGCTGAGGAAGTCGAGGAAAATTAAAGTTTGACGATATAACCTTATGACGGTCAGTTGAAATTTGTTTAATGGAGCAGATATGCCTGCCAAATCAAAAATAAAGAAGAAATCACGATCGAAAGCCAGGAAAGTTAAAGTTCATCGCGAGGATTTAGTCTCGCGGCTTGAGAAAAAGATAAAAGACCGTTCCGCCTCTGTGGCGATCATCGGAATGGGATATGTCGGTTTGCCGCTGGCGGTGGAGTTCGGCCGCGTCGGATTCAAGATTACCGGAATCGATATATCCGAAAAAAAGGTCAAGACCGTCAACGCTGGAAAATCGGACGTCGATGATGTCAAGGATTACGAGGTCAAGGAACTGGTTGACCTCCGACGTATCCGCTGCACAGGTGATTTTTCCGCTTTGAAAAACTCCGATGTGGTTATAATCTGCGTCCCGACACCTCTTAATAAGACCAAAGACCCGGACGTTTCCTATATTTTGGCCGCCACAGGCGAGATAGCCAGCCGAATACATGAAGGTCAACTGGTCATACTGGAGTCGACCACTTACCCCGGCACCACCGAAGAGCTCATAAAACCCAGGCTCGAGGAATCGGGGCTCAAAGTGGGGGTTGATTTTTTCCTGGCCTACTCGCCGGAACGGGTCGATCCCGGCAATCCCAGGTATACAACCCAGAATACACCGAAAGTGGTCGGCGGGACCACGCCCGTATGCTTGAAGATAGCGCAAACATTCTATGAGCAGGTGATTGCCCAGGTCGTTCCCACCTCCTCCACCAAGGCGGCGGAGATGGTCAAGCTTCTTGAGAATACGTTCCGCTCGGTCAATATCGGCCTCGTCAACGAGGTGGCATTAATGTGTGACCGCCTGGGTATCGACGTCTGGGAAGTGATCGACGCCGCCAGCACCAAACCGTTCGGCTTCATGCGGTTCTATCCCGGGCCCGGGCTTGGCGGACACTGTATCCCTATAGATCCTCATTATCTATCCTGGAAGCTGAAATCGTTAAATTACTACGCCCGCTTCATAGAACTGGCCGGTGATATAAACTCGCGCATGCCCGAATACGTGGTGGAGAAGATCACTATCGCCTTAAACTCGCGGCGGATCTCCATCAACGGCGCCGGGATCTTGATACTCGGCGTCTCCTACAAAAAAGATATCTCCGACTTGAGGGAATCACCGTCTTTAGACGTTATCAGGCTGCTCCAGGAAAAGGGGGCCAGAGTAAGTTACTGCGATCCGTATGTACCTGTAATTAAAATGGATTCCGGCTCGAATATGAAGGCTGTGTCCCTTAACGATAGGGCGCTCAAAGACGCCGATTGTGTCGCTATCATTACGGATCATTCCAATTTCAACTATCAGTGGATCGTCGATAAGGCATCGATAGTCGTGGATACCAGGAACGCCACCAAGAATGTCATTACCGGCAAAAAAAAGATATTCAAGATATGATCGGGAGAGAACTGGTTAACGCCGCCATTGGAAGCGGCGTTTTTTTGTGTTCGGCGGCGGATGATCATTCCCTATCCGTACCCGATGAGAAAATGAGCGAAACATCCAGGATAGGATAATTTGTTTGGTATGAAAAAGATGGATTGTAATAAAAGGGGAAAGTCTTGCGAAATTTGATTCTTGCATCTATGCTCGTCGCCGGCATCGCCGTGGGCGTAGCTGGGAAGGATTTCGATGTCCTCTTTGAAGGGCACGGCGATATAGCCTCCTATATCTATTTCAAACAGGACGGGCAATATTTTATCGACACCGAACTGAATGGCGCCGTCGAGACCTTCAGGTATAGAGGCTTATATCTTCTAATCGATCTTTTCAAGGAATCATTCATGGGAAGGAAGTATCATTCGGACATGGTCTTCGACCCAACCAGGGCGCATTGGTCGTTCGGGTTTACATGGAGGATCGAAATGGAGCGATACTTCGTAGAGGCTCAGATGCACCATGACTGCGCCCATGATATCGACAGATGGCTTGATCACTCCGTCTACTGGAACTCGCCCAGAATAGGCTTCGGGACCATAGAATACCTTCCTAAATACAAATATCATCAACCCGGACCGAATCGGATAGAATCGATATGGGAAAACCGGCTCGATTATTTTCTGCTGGCCGGCTTCTATGCTCCCCGAGGAATGAATTTTCAAAAAGGCCACGATTACGATTTTACCTTAAACACGAACTTTCGCTATCGGATCATCCGTTACCGGAGGATCGGCGGCGATATCGAGTCCGACAACCTCTGGGTATTGAACGCTGATAACGAAATAAAAAGGCAGCACCGGCTGAGCTTCAACTTCACCATTTACGGTGACAAAGGGGCTCTGGTGACGTTTCTCAGGTACTGGCCGTTCGATAATCAATCGGTCCGCAGTCGTTCCGATCATAAGTTCGCTTTCGGAATACATCTGGGGTTTTAGCCTGTATTAATAATTATCGACAATATCACCCTCTGGGCAGCGTAGCGGCTTTCGGTCCGGATTAAACTTCATAAAGTGTCGGATCGAGCCGCACGGCTCGGAGAGCAACCCGACACCACAGTGCCTGATCCCCGTGCAATCAGGTCACCTGACCTGACCGCCTAATTAAGATGTCAGGTTATGCTTGCGGCCCGTAAAGTGAGGGGACACCACCGTATGTCCTCTTCTCAAGTATCCGGATTCGTTCGTCCACAAACTAAGCTTTTGACTTTTAATTTATGGAGGATTATATTCACATCCGGTGATCTTATGATCGAATCTGTGGGCATCGACTTAGTTGAAACTCAAAGGATAAAATTGGCTATGGATCGTTACGGTGAACGTTTCACTAACCGCGTATTCACCCCCTGGGAGATAGAATACTGTCTTTCGAAGATTAATCCTGCGTTGTCGTTTGCGGGCCGGTTCGCCGTTAAGGAGGCTGTATTCAAAGCCATCGGGACGGGGTTTGCCGAGGGCGTTAAATGGACGTCGGTGGAGGTTGTCAACGACCGCAGGGGCCAACCACAGGTGAGATTGGGTCGCGGGATTCGAAATCATATCGGCAGCAGAAAAATCATTATCTCCCTTTCCCATACAAACGAATATGCCGTCGCCTCGGCAATACTGGTTTCGAATAGCACCGGCTAAGCAGCCCGGAGGAATAAAAACATATTGAGCACCTCACATCTGATAAGAGCCGAGATGGCGGAGATCGGACGACGGCTTTATGAGCGGAACCACATCTGTGGCACGGAGGGCAACCTGTCGGCGAGGCTTTCCAATGCAAAAATATTGATCACCCCATCCGGCGTGAACAAGGGTTATCTAAAGCCTGACGATATGATCATCTGCAGCGTCGATGGCAAAAAGCTCGAGGGTGCAGGCAAACCATCATCGGAGATAAGGCTCCATACAGCAATCTACAAATGGCGGAAGGATGTAACAGCTATCTGCCATGCCCATCCAATTTATGCCACCGCCTATTCTACCGCCGGTATATCTCTCAATCGCCCTGTTCTGCCGGAGATCGTCGGCACTTTGGGAGCCATTCCCCTGGCCGGCTATGCCAGTCCCGGTTCGACCGATCTGCCGGAAACCATAGCAGATCTCATCGACCGCTACGATGCTTTTCTTTTGGAATCTCACGGCGTTCTGACAGTGGGAAAATCTCTTGAGGATGCTTTCAATAAAACAGAGTCAGTCGAGCGGTTTGCCAGGATTCTTTTCCTGGCTGACCGGATGGGGGGCGCGAAGATACTCTCGACAAGGGAGACGGAGCGTCTGCTAAAAGAAGCCGGCCGCATGAATATAATGAGCGAGCTGGAATTCCCCCCGGGGAACGAAGGGTGTAACGTTTCTAACCCCAAAAAGAAAGCGTCCGATCAGGCGGGTTACCGGTGATGAAGATCATCATAGACAAGGCCGAACGGCTCTGGAGGATTCCTCAACCCGCTCTCGGCCCGATGATATTCGCCCGCAAGCGGTTGGCCGGGCGCGGAGTCGAATTGATAGATCTCGATTCCTTATTCCCTGAATTTCCCCAGGCAAAATCCTATCTCGATTCCATCGGCAAACAGGAGACTACAGAGTGTGGCAGGCCCGCTGACCAGGAACTGATTTCGCAGCTAAAGGCGAGAATTGCCGAAAAGCACGTGCCTCTGCGTTCGGCGAATATAAATTCCGAAAAGGAGATAGTCCTTACCCCCGGAATCAGGACGGCGGCGACTTTCCTCGCTCTTTCGCTTCTGAATTCTGGAGACGTAGCGGCCTATCCAGATCCGGGGATGCAATATTTCAGGTCTGCTATCTGTCTGGCCGATGCTACGCCGGGCGGCTACATCCTTAGCGAGAGAAACGATTATGTGGCCAATATATCAGCTTTAACGCAGCCTCCTCCCACGAAATTAAAAATCCTATTTCTGAATTATCCCCATAACCCTACCGGGGCTGCGGTGGATAGTTACTTCTACAGAGACCTACTAAAATCAATCAAATTCGAGAATATCCTGATAGTCTTGGATTGCGCCTATGTTCATCCCGGCGACCCCGACGTTGCCTCTATATTGCAGGTTAAAAGCTCGAGGAAGAAAGCCCTGGAGCTGCATTCCTTTTCTACCACCCTCGGCCTGAGCGGTCTGGGATTCGCAATCGGGCATCGGGACGTGGCCCCGATTCTCGAGGGGTTGCTCGATGCCATAGGATTTACCCCCGATATCCATCATGTTACCAGCGCCATGGCGGGCCTGGATCACGCTGAGGAGATCTTTGCAGCACGAACAGAATCTCTGAATCGGCGTCGGGAGATTCTCTCGAATGGCTTAAAAAAACTCGGCTGGCGCCTGCGCGAGGCCAGGTCGGTTCCTTTTGTATGGGTAAAACCACCAGCCTGGAGCAGCTCCCTGGCTTTTGCCAGACGGCTTTTCTTAAAGGCGGGAGTGAGGGTTGCGCCAGGTAGCGATTTCGGCGAGGGCGGAGAAGGGTGGCTCCGTATGACTCTCCATCCTGACGAAAAAATTCTCCGGGAGGCTTTAGATAGAATCTCCCATCATTCCAAAATATGGCAGAGGAAATACAGGGCAAAGACACAATCTTAAGAAATGAGAGCTGTGGGGTATAACGGATACATAGCTGTCGAGGGTCCCATCGGCGTGGGCAAAACCAGCCTGGCAAAGTTACTCGCTGACCGCTTTGCGGCCCGCCTGATACTCGAAATGGCCGAGGAAAACCCTTTTCTGCCGGATTTCTATAAGAATAGAGAAAGTTCTGCATTTCAAACCCAGATCTTTTTTTTGATGTCACGCTACTCTCAACAACAGCAGATTTTCAATCATGATTTATTCTCAAAGGCACTGATCTCGGATTATCTGTTCGCCAAAGACAGGATTTTCGCCCGGATAAATCTATCCGATCGCGAACTGGCCCTGTATAACCGGGTGGCTTCGACCCTCGAATCCAATACTGTCAAGCCCGACCTGGTAATATATATTACGGCATCGGTGGATATCCTGATGGAGCGGATTCGCAAACGTGCTCGAGATTTCGAGCGGGGCTTCGATCGCGACTACCTTGAAGCGGTGTGTGAATCATACAGCGAGTTCTTTTTCCACTACAAAAGCGCTCCTCTACTCGTGATCAAAACCGACAACACCGATTTTAGAAAAGACGCTGAAAATTTTTCCTACCTGATGGATAAAATACTGTCCGGGCCCAGGGGAACTGAATATATTTCGTTCGATAGTCTGGCCATTGACGGGCGTTAGAAGAGGAGATCTGCTTTGGCATACATAAGGCTGGTGAATATGATCTTTTACGGCTACCACGGTGTGGCCGCCGCCGAAAAAGAGACCGGCCGCCGTTACGAGGTCGATTGCGAGATTGAAACCGATATCACCAAAGCGGCCCGCAGCGATCATCTCGATGATGCTGTTAACTATCTTTCTATTTATAAGACCGTCGAGGAATTTCTCGAAAACCACCGCTATAATCTATTAGAGACACTTGCCGAGAGATTAAGAGAGGAAATCAAGAAAAAAACAGGGGCATCAAGGGTCACTCTGAGGGTGCGCAAAAGAATTCCCCCTGTTCCGGGCAATATAGA
>CBEWDL010000010.1:0-35711 GCA_965555375.1 uncultured bacterium | reverse complement strand
GGCTGAAGAGTTTTGTTGATCCCTTCAATATTTTTTTGGGGAGAGTAATTATGAAAAAAATCATTCCGCTATCTCTGGCCCTGGCGCTGTTGTTTACCTGGGGAGCCGTTTGGGCTGTCGACAGCAACACGGAGTCCCTGCCGGCCGAGCTGGCGAAGCTTGCCCCTGAGCAAGCAAAAATGGACATCCTTCGTTCCCTGACCGCCGCTGTTAAACCGGATGCTACTGACCAATACGTTCCCGGCCCCAAACGGACCTTGAATATCCCCATCTTCTCCATGCCAGTGAAACGGTCCCTTATCCTGACCGACTGGCTTTTCGATGATTTTGAGGACGGCGATTTCACCAACAACCCGACCTGGACCAACGTAAGTAACGGTGATGGAACCGGCGAAGAAGACTGGGCTATTCGCACTGATCCATGGACCTATGGTGAGGTCAATATTGTCGAGAACCATGGCACCGGCTATATGGTCGGGTCAGATTCGGATGGCGGTGGCTCTGGTTCCACCACTGATGAGGAAATCTCTGTTGACTTTTCAACCCCTGTCGGCGGCCAATTGACGCTGGACTACTGGCTATATTTCAGGGCTTATTACACCAACATAGATTACTTCGAAGTCCTTATCGATGGCGAGCAGGTTGATCTCGTTGAGGCATCCGATGATGTTCCGATCATCGGAGTTCGTTCGGTCATAATAGATGATTATGCCGACGGCAACACGCATACCCTGACCATGCATTATTATGCTGAATGGGGCTATGCCTGCTCTATCGATGATGTGGTGATCACCGATGAGCCATGCGAGGTAACCTGCCCGACGAACGGCATCCCCGAAGGCGAGCCGGATTGCTACGATGGCTACGTGGACGAGTACAATGTTGGCTGTAACGCCGAGGACCCGGTGGTACCAATCTGGTCGGAAATGTCATGCAACGATACGATCTGCGGCAAGAGTGGAGTCTTTCCGGTCGGCGAGGTAACCCACCGCGACACCGACTGGTATACATTTGACGTCACCGTACCGTCTATAGTGGAAATGGGCGGCGTTGGCGAGTTCCCATTCCAACTGCTCTTTTTCGACATAACCACAAGCTGTGATGATTATAACTACACCGGCTACATCGCCGGCCGCTGCGATACCATACGCATGACCGATCGCCTGCAACCCGGAGAATACTGGATATGGGCCGGCCCCACCGACTGGTTCGAGGACCTGGCATGCGATGGAACAGGTGATTTAGGCAACGATTATGTGATGTGGGTCAAATGCACGCCGACGCCTCCATGCAACCCCGAAATGGTTATCGGCGACCTCAACTCTCAATTGCCGTATTCCGATATCGGCCAGGCCACCTGCGGCGCAAACAACGATTGGGACGAAACCTGCCTTGGCGACTATGATGACGGCGAGGATTTCGTCTACGAGTTCACGGTATCCGAATTCATAACCGTTGATATCACTCTCGACCCGCACGATTCCCGCTGGACCGGTATCCTGGTAGACGATTTCTGTCCGCCTGACCCGGATGATTGTATTGCTACATCGACATCATCCACCCCCGCCCCCCACGGCTTCGAGAGCCTGATGTTGACACCCGGCACTTACTGGATAATGGTCGATACTAACCCGGCCCCCGATTGCATTCCCGAGTTCGATCTGTTGATCGAGGAAGGCATGCTGACACTCGCTCTGGCGGAGACGGACAGGATCCCGGATTGCGGAGTCAGCAACTTCGGCCCGCTCGGAGAGACCGACGTGCAGGCCGAAACCTATAGCTGGAACGAAAATCCGCCCGCAAACTTCGCCGGTACCTTCGTCATGGGAGATGCACCCGACAGAATGTTCTCCTATTACAACACCGGCATAACAGACTGCTACGAGTACAGAGGAACCGTGGGCCTGAATATGATTGATCCCTTCCACCCGACATCTGCCTACGACGATAATGAGGTCATGGGCGGAGTAGATATCGACTACACGGGAATCGGTTTCCCGCCTCCTGCAGGGCCAGCCGGAGATATCTTCATCCACGTCTTCACCATTACCAACAACTCCGGCGCTACAATATCCGATTACTACGCGGGTATTTACTTCGATTGGGACATCGACACTGCTGACACAGTCGTGTTTGATTGGGACAACAACCTCACGTATCAGGGATATTTTGATTTCTCCTATATCATGGGGTTCTGCCTGATCAATGACGACGAGGTCAACCTCAACTCCATGACCGCGGTCAGCCAGGAGGATTTCATTTATCCTACCGGGCCGTCGGGCGGCGGTTGGGTCATGTCGGATCTGTATACGCTGATGAGTACTCCAGGCGATTCAATTGCGAACCAGTGGTACACGGATATGTCATCGCTGATGAGCACCGGCCCCTACACGCTTAATAACGGGGAGTCGGTGACCATAGAGATCGCCATCATCGGCGCTGCAAACGAGGATGACATGATCGCTCGGGCTGCCTATATCGGCCAGGCCGATATAGTGGATGGCCAGGTCGTTGGTCCTTACGGCGCCTGCTGCGACGACGCCACCGGTAATTGCGACGAAAATGTCTTCATCTTAGACTGCGAAGGCACGAGGTTCGGAGGCAACATCACCTGCGACGACTTCGAACCGGCTTGCGGGGAGATGCCGAGCTGCGAGTATTGGGTGGGCGACTGCAACCATAACACCATCCCGATGGAGCTTGGCGACGTTATCGCCATGATCGGTATGTATAGAGGCACGCTCGAACCGCCTTACACCTGCCCCTGCCCGCCCCACGGCGACAACTTCACTCCTGACGCCGACCCGAACAGCAACTGCACAGCTAACGAGCTTAGCGACGTGGTTACGATGATCGGCTTATACAGAGGCACAATCGAGCCCGGTAACGGATGTTCCGATTGCCCGGGGCAAGGCCGCCTGCTAGCTCCAGGACAGGATGGGCCACTTGTAGTACCTTCATTGAAGTCCAAGATCAAGATTAACCAGGAATCGTCTGCGGATTAGTTGTGCGTTGACATCCTGACATAAGTCTTGATTGAGACTGAACTGAGAATCGGGGTCCAGCGACCCCGATTCTTTATATTTAGTGGCTTGAATAATCCCGTCGTCAGCTAAACTATCTATGCAAGATCTGCTATCGGTTTGAAGAACCGCCGGCAATCTATAATCCTCATTACCTGTTTTTTCCCTTTGAATTTGATTATCGCCAGTGGGTGGCGATAAACCTTTACACCATCCGGAGACGCTTTCTTCGGAGCGAACCGCTTATTATAGGCCCTGTCCCGTATGGCGAATGTCCAGTAGTCCCCCGGGCAAAGGTTTTGTTTTTTGTCTGTCTCATGAAAGGTGGCCTTAATTCCTCGTCCCAGGTCGTAAACCGTCTCCACAGAAACTGATGAAATATATCCCGACCACCGGCGAAGTCTCGGATCAAGGAAATGTTTCGGCCTCGACCTTCCGCCAATTTGAAATCTCCTCAACAGCGGATGAATTTCGGAATCGAGGGTTAACTGAAGACCTGTTTCATCATGCGTTATGGCCTTTATCCTGGCCATCTGGCCTCCCTGCCGGTGATGCTCGGTTATAAAATTCGAGATCTCGACCCAGTCGCCCTCCTTCAAGGATTCGCCCGTTACGGCCTCGACCTCGTCAACAATCAACGAGTCGTTGCCTACTACTTTCAACACTCTCACCACTGTGGCGGCGTTCTCATCGGACCACTTGAATCCCTCACCGTAACCGCCGTCGGATTCGGCCCCCCGGTGAAGCTCGACCCGGAAATGCAAATTCCCCGGTATTAGCCCTCCCCCCATATCGACCTCCCCGAAGCTTATCGGAATCTGATGGGCAGTTTCTTCAATCTTTAGCGTAAGAAGCAAACCGTTCCCGAAAAAAGCATCCCTTATATATCCATCGGCCTTCCCGGGTGTATCGATGTCATCGGATACAAACTTGAACTTCACCTGTGCGACAAGTTTCAGTCTGAGGCAGGTATCAGGGCCTCCGAGGGCGGGTTCCCTGATCGCCTCATCGTCTATATAGCTGATTGTTTTGCTCCAGACCTCCACGTAGACCAGGATATCGCCGGTCCCTTCGGGAATTTCCGGTTCGGGATAATCTGGCTGGGCTCTTAACATCATCTCATTTTCAAACAAACACAGATAACCCCCGACATAGGCGATACCGCGTCCTATGGAAAAGTCAATAATTCCTCCGGGGCCCCTGCTGAAATTATCAATTTTTAGCGCACTTGAATTGTCCGGTGTAATCTTGTTGGGACATAGCGGCACGGCCAGATATCCCAGAATATCGCAGACAAGCTGCCTCTGGCGCTCATTCCAGATCCCGGCTTGCTCGTTCCAGTCCGAATCCAGATCAACGCGCCCTTGTTGTTTTAATACTGATAGATAGCTACTGCCGGGTTTGAAATTGAAGCTTGAAAAATCCCCTTTCATGACATCTCCTAACGGCTCATGGGGCTTGCAGTTAGCAGCCAGGCCCGCCCGGAATCCAGAGATTCCTCTCACCGGATTGTCATTTCGTTCATATCACCAAGCCGCATCGCCGTCAAGGAATAATCCGGCTGATTTTCTCAGGCTGAGAACATAGGGCCGGAAAATCCCGATGAAAGCTGTTCTCAATTGTATCGCTTTTTCTCCGAAGTTTCTTTCTGCAAAATTGCTGACTGAAAACTGTATGATAATTCTTTGACCAAAATCGCCATTATCCAGTAGCGATTTGAAACCTCATTTCTCATGGCAAAATAGAACCTGCTTGTAAATCATAGATTATGGCGAACAGAAACAAAATGGAACTCCGGGGATACGCCCCGAGCTATATGCAGAGCGTTAAGAATCTGCCGAACTACATCATGACGTCGGAATCATTGCCCGGTTTATCCGAAAACCCTGGTGAAACCGGCGCCGCAAAGAGGAGTGCATAATGGAAATCAATAAAGAAGTCGCGATTAAGGCAAGCCTGGAAGACGTCTGGTCATACCTCGCTAATGAGGGAAAATCGGGGCATATCTGGAACTCAAAAGTTGAGGCTTATCTCAAAAAAGGGAGCCTCGTGAAGTTCTCCGGATCAAAGGAGACTCTGAGAGTCAAGAGCATCAAACCGCCCGGGCATCTCTCCCTCGGCGGAAAATCCAGAGCGGTATCCATAACAACAAACTGCAATCTCGTGCCCAGGGGAAAAAGAACCGTTTTGAAGGTAACCATTAGCGGATGGGAAATGATGGATCAGGAAGAAGCCCGCAAAGAGGTGCCCCGTGTCTCCCTCGAATGGGAAAAGAGATTAAATCTTATCAAGCGCACTATAGAATCGGCTCAAAAATCATCCGCAAAATAAATCCGTTAGAATTCGCCAAAAAGAACACGCGCCTTTCTCCCACCGAAATTGCGATTTTCTATATTCAAGTAAAGATCCATCTGGTCCACTTTCTGGAACATCCTGTCCCCTGTTTCATGTTAAAAACATGATGCTGCATTATTATTGGTTTCACCGGAACGCTTCGCACTTGACAATAATAGGCCAATATTTATATTTAGATGTAGGTGCAATACTCCCTTCCGGATTTTTGAAGGGAGATTATTCTTAAGGAATGTGCCTTGGTTTATTCGAGGGGGTCTGCTTGATTCTTATCCCCCGGGCAGATCCCTGGTTTTCTGGAGAGGAATATGAGATTTTGCGCTGAATTGATGAGTCGGAATTCGACAACGATTTTTCGAAGTATATCTATTGTGTTTCTGGCCACTCTTTTTGCCATCATCGCTGGATGTGGCGAGGAAAAGGTGATTATCCGCTATCTGGAGGTACCACCGCCTGTTAGCCTGGCATCCCCCCCTGTTGACACCTTCATTACCGCCGCCACCCCGACATTCTACTGGCACTCCAGCGACGTGGCCGTGCGTTATCAGCTTCAGGTCTCCTCCTCTGACACTTTCATCGACAAAACCATCGATATTGAAACAGTTGACACCTCATATACCACCCAGTCCGAATTGGCCAACGGCAGCTATTTCTGGCGGGTTAGAGGGCAAAACCAGGATAGCGTCCGGGGCGATTGGTCGGATGCCGAAATCTGGACGTTTCATAAAAGCGACTACGTAAATTACATGGAGCTTGTTTCCAGCATCAATACCGTTGGCATCGCCCAGGATGTTTTCGTCCGGGGAGATACGGCATATGTCGCCGACGGGCAGGCGGACTTAACAGTCATGAATGTCATCGACAGGCACAGCCCGTTCATTATCAGGAACATCGACACCATCGCCGATGATTTCGCCAAAGGTGTCTATGTTGCTCCCGCCGATACGTTTCCGTTCGTTTTCGTAGCCGATATGGATGCTCACGTGCAGGTGATCAATATGGCCGATACCATTTTCCCGGAATACGCCTCCTTCGCCCAGCAGAATATCGAAGATATCCACGGAACTTATATATCGGACACTCTATATATATTCGCCGCTCGCTCGAAGGGCGTTTCTCCGGCCAATTTCAGCTATTATCGAATCATATATGATCCGTTCCCGACTAACATAACTCAGATCTACTCCATGGATCTGCCTGCCGATGCCAACGGCATCTTCGCGGACTCCCAATATTCCTATATCGCCGACGGCGTAGCGGGCTTGATTATCGTAGATCATTCCGACATTCTCAATCCGGTGCAGATCTCATCGCTGGATCTGACCGGCAGCGCTCTCTCGGTTTGGGTTGAGGGGGATTACGCCTACGTTGCCGCCGACCGGGCCGGGATTTTCACAGTGGACGTTACCGACAAATATAATCCCCTCATGGCGACTCAGATCAACACCTCCGGTCGAACCAAGGACGTTCATGTTGTCGGCGATTATGCGTTCATCGCCGACGGCTCGGGGGGGCTTAAGGTGATCGACGTCTCCGTTCCCGATTCAGCCCATTTCGTCGCCGCCTACAATACTCCTTATGCTTACGGCCTCTGGGCCGATGCCGACTATATTTACCTCTGCGACCGGGATGAGGGCTTGATGATTTTTGCAAATATGGTTTCGCAATAAGAAAATTACGTTCGGTCAATCTCGGGAGGATTCATGAGGGATATGCTAAGATTCACAACCCTGACCATTTTGATATCTATAATAACAATGGCGCCGGTGAGCGGTGCTGAGGCGGTTAGAATCGTATCCGATATCGGAGACGAAACCGCCGGACTGCGCGTAGATCAGAGCAATAATGTTGAAGCGAAAGTCAGCCTCGAAATACCCGCGGTCGGCCTGACGCCGGTTAGCCTGAATGGCATTGATTATCAGGAACTTCAATTACCCGAAACCGAGCATCTTTTCGCAGGAGAGATCGCCGAGGACGGCAAACCGGCCCTGCCGGTTTTGTCCACCTATCTGGCTATTCCCGATCAGGCCGGGATCGATTTCACGATCGAATACTCCGGTTACGATATTATTGAAGACGTAGATATAGCGCCGACTCAACCGTCTCAACCGGAATCGGGGCTGGAACCTGTTCCTTTTACGCTGGATCAGGCTGCATACAGCCGTGATGAGTTCTACCCGGGCACTCTGGCGGAAGTGCATGATCCGGTAATAATGCGGGATCTGAGAATGGTTCAGATTTCCATGTATCCAGCCCAGTATAATCCCGTCAGGCGCCAGCTAAAGATCTATCGCGATCTGTCAGTCTCGGTTTCCTTCACGGGAGAAAATGTCGTCAACCCGAAGACGACTCGCCATCAATATCTCTCCGATGGTTTCTATCCGATATATCGATCCATGGTGGCCAATTTCGACCAGTTCCTCTCCACCACCGAGGTTCGCCGGGGCGGGTATCTCATACTGGCCAAGGACATGTTCGTAGATACACTGCAGGCCCTGGCGGACTGGAAACATAAAAAAGGATATTCGGTTTATATTGCTCCGACATCGGAGATAGATCCCAGTGGGGACACCCCCACCCAATACGAGGTATTCAATTACATTCAGGATGCTTACGAGACCTGGGAGGTGCCGCCTGAATATGTCATGATAGTCGGAGACGAGGACAACACCGGCTACACCGGTATCACGGATTATCCTTATAGTGGTTATGCGTCCGACCATCACTATTCGATGGTGGAAGGCAGCGATTACATGCCGGACATCTTTGTCAGTCGTTACTCGGTTGATAATATGAGCCAGCTAAGAATAGCCCTGGCCAAGATCCTCAGTTACGAATCCAGCCCCAACATGGATGATCCTGCTCACTGGCTAAGAGGGCTCTCGGTGGCCGGAAATGTATACGCCACCACTCCGAGGATTACTGTGCTCTGGGTGCGCCAGCTCCTTCTACAAAACGGTTTCACGCACGTTGATACTTCGTTCCGCTGGAGTTCCGGTCAATCTGATCCCTATCTGCTTGGGTATTTCAACAGCGGCCCCTGCTTTGTCAGCTACCGGGGATGGGCGGGATCTGCGGGCTGGTGGTCGCCGACGTTCCAAAATAGCAATCTTAATCAAATTCAGAATCATAATAAGCTCGGCGTAATGGCCTCCATAGTCTGCGGAACCGGCAATTTCAGCGTCAACCAATGTTTCGGAGAGATGTGGATCCAGATGGGTTCCTCGCCTACCAGCTATAAAGGCGGCCCGGCATTTTTCGGGACCACGGACGGCGGCACCCACACTCGCTGGAACAACCCCATACTGACCGGTTTCTACTGGGGCATCCTGGGGGAAAACATCTATCATTTCGCAGCCGCCGCTGTCAGGGGAAAGATAAGACAATACCATACGTTCCCCCGTTATGTAGACAGCGAAATCCGCAAGTATTTCCACACCTACAATATGCTCGGCGATCCCGAGCTCGAAATCAGAACCGCCGTTCCCGAAATCATAAACGTATCGCATCCGCAGTCGCTTACTTTCGGAATCAACCATATCCAGGCCATCGTCACCAACTACAGGGAACAGCCAGTGGAAGGCGCATACGTTACGCTGGTAAAGGGATCAGGTGATGACGAGGAGGTTTTCGAAGTCGGCAGAACCGATTCCTATGGCAATATATCTTTCTCTTTTAATGCGAGCACCGGTGGTACCATGTATCTAACGGTCTCCGGCCGGAATCTCTACCCCTACCAGGGCACCGTTACGCTAACAAGAGGCGAACTCGCAGTCGGTTACGAATCTCATGCCATCGATGATGATAATTCGGGATATTCTTCCGGCAATGGAGACGGAATAGCCAACCCGGGCGAGACAATAGAGCTTTCGGTTGATCTGAAGAATTTTAGCGACGACCAGACCGCTTATGAAATCAGCGCTGTTCTTGATCCTGTTGATGAGGAAATTGTGAGTGTTTACGATGCCGATCGCGATTTCGGCGATATCGGTGCCGGCGAGATCGTTTCGTCGGAAACTCCCTTTGTTATCAGGATTGACACTCATGCTCAGGAAGGCGACGCGGCGCGGCTGAAGATCACCGCCACCGATAGCAATAACGATTCATGGTATTCCGAGGTAGAGATTCCCGTTGAGGCCCCGAAGTTAAGGGTCAGCAATGTATCGTTCCCGGGAGGAAACGGGAGACTCGATCCCGGCGAAACGCTAGATATGGTTTTGACCCTTGAGAATATCGGATCTGTCGACGCGGAAGGGGTCACGGCGACCGTGATGACAGAGGATGATTATACTACTATGGAATCCGAGAGCAGTAATTTCGGCAGCATACCGGTCGGCGGCTCGCGCAACAATTCGCTCAACCCCATGGTGATATCCTCCGACCCCGGCACCTTCGACGGCAGAACCCTGAATCTGATCCTGAATACTACTACATCCTCGGGAGCGCAATCCTCGGTGCCATTTACGGTGACCGTGGGCAACGTTCTGGCCAGCGATCCCGTCGGCCCTGACGCTTACGGTTACTATATGTTCGATAACACCGATGCCGGCTATGCCCCGCAACCGACTTACGACTGGGTCGAGATCGTGCCGAACCTCGGCGGTCAAGGCACGCGCCTTAACTACAGCTACCCGTATGATGACGAATCTATTATGACAAGTCTGCCGTTCGATTTCATTTACTACGGTCGAGCCTACCGCAGCATGATCGTCTGCACCAACGGGTTTGCGGCGGTCGACATCAGCCCCTATGACATGGGCGGTACTTACTGGTATAACTTCTACAACTGGCCGATTCCCGATCCCGGCAACGCCCGGGGGCAGATCTCGCCGTTCTGGGATGATCTTGAATACAGCGGCAGTACATATGGTGTGTATACCTGGTACGATGAAGACAACCACCGTTTCATAATCGAATGGTACCGCATGAGTCACACAAATACCGGTTCCACTGAAACTTTTGAGATGATTATCACGGATCCCGCTTACCATCCAACCATAACAGGCGACGCCGAGATCTATTACCAGTACCAGACGATTGTCAATAACGATTCGGGGGAACTCTATTCATCGGTTGGCTTCGAGAGCTTTGATCAATTAACCGGTATCGAATATACTTTCGACAACTCCTACGCTCCCGGCGCGGCAACCCTCAGCAGCGGCCGGGCTATCAAAATCACCACCAATACCGGCCGCGGAGCCATCATGGGCAACGTCGACCTGTCCAACTTCGGGTTCAATCAGGACGTCAAGGTCTCGACATCTACCGGACAGTACAGGATCACTCCTCAATCGGGCGATTACTGGATCAAGGATGTTCCACCCGGCAGGCCCGATGTAATCGCCAAAATCAGAGGTTATTTCCCCATGACCTTAGAGGGTATTGATGTCGAAGCCGATGTAACAACCCCTGATGTCGACTTTGACATGACCAGATGCCCCATACCGGAAAACCTCGAAGCTTCCGAGGGATTGGGAGACAGGATCGAGCTGACCTGGGACGCTGTCGTCCACCCGGATATTGACGGATATAACGTATTCCGCGGCAAATGGGAGAATGGCGATTTCGAAATGCTCAACGACGCACCGGTTACCGAGACGAGCTTCACCGACTTTGCGGTGCCCGATAACGACGTTTACTGGTATCACGTAACCGCCCTCTATTCCGGAGATTATGGCGAGGCCGAGTCGTTCGCATCCAACTACGATTCCGGCTCCACGGAGGATCCAACGGGAACCGACGACGACCTGCTTGTCGTTCCGGAGCAGTTCTTCATCTCCCAGAACTATCCTAATCCGTTTAATCCCGCTACGACTATCTCCTATGGTCTGCCGGACGATGCCGACGTCAGAATCGAAATCTATAACATCCTCGGGCAGAATGTCCGCACGCTGGTGGACGAGCATCAGGCAGCCGGTTACAGATCGGTTATATGGGATGGCAACGATGATTCCGGTAATCAGGTATCGACCGGCGTCTATTTCTACAGGATCGAGGCCGGTGTTTTTAACGCTTCCAGGAAGATGCTGCTGATCAAGTAGCAATTCGCACTATCGAAGACCAGGCCCCGGCCTCGGTCGGGGCTCTTTTCATATCGAAAATTGCTCTGGCTGAAGTTAATAAACATTCCCCTTGATATTTGAGATCCACGCTATTATCTACCGGAATGACAATTGATGATAAGGCTTTTTGATCGGAGGATACAAAGGCAATGATGGCTCAAAAGAAAGAAAAAGCTCCCAGATGGGAGATAGAATCGATATTCCCCGGCGGGTCGAAGTCGAAAGAATATGCCGATTTCAGGAAAAAAATCGTAGAGGATCTAAGTGTCGCCAAGAAAACTCTGGAGGGGTTACCGGATGAGCTCGATACCGACAAAAGTGTCGCAGCATGGGCTGCCTGGATCCTGGAGCTGCAAAGATTGTATGAACGTCTACACTTAGCCGGCGCTTTTGCCGGATGCCTGACCAGCCAGGACGTCAACGACGATGAGGCCCATAAAATCGAAGGCGAGATCGATGATTATTATTCCAGGTGGAGCATGCTAAACGCTACACTTGAATCATTCTCTAAAAACCAGAGCGACAAATCCTGGGCCAGGCTGGTAAAAAGAGAGGATATCGCTCCGATCAGTTTCTCTCTGAACGAAATGCGCGATCATGCCAGGCTCAAGATGCCGGAGGCCCAGGAAAAGCTGGCCCTTGAGCTGGCCGTCAACGGCTATCACGCCTGGAATCGGCTTTACGACAAGATGGCCGGGGATCTGCGGGTGGAGATCAAAGAGGACGGCGAGAAAAAGGAGATTTCCCTCGGGCAGAATGCCGCCAGGATGTCGGAGCCGGAAAGAGAGGTTCGTCGTGACGCCTTCGTGAAAATGGAAAAAGCCTGGGAGGCCCAGGCCAATCTGACGGCCATGGCATTGAACTCCCAGGCAGGTTTTCGGCTTTCCATATATAAGAATCGCAACTGGGATACGCCGCTTTTTGAGCCTTTATTAAACTGTCGGTTGAAACGGAAAACCCTCGATGCTATGTGGCAGGCCATCATGAACGGTAGAGCTAAGGTGGCAGACTATGTTAAGGCTAAGATGAAGCTGCTAAGTATCGATAAGTTCTGCTGGTACGATCAAACTGCGCCGGTCGGAAAATCCTCGAAGAAATATGCTTTCACCGAAGCGGGTGACTTCATCGTCGAGCATCTGAACACCTTCTCTGAGGAGATGGGTCAATTTGCACGCAGAGCACTGGATAAGCGCTGGATCGAAGCCGAGGATCGTTCCGGGAAAGCGGCAGGGGGCTGGTGCTCGAGGATACCCATCCGGAAGGAATCGAGGATATTCATGACCTTTACCGGCAATTTCGATGGTCTGGGAACGCTGGCCCATGAACTGGGTCATGCTTATCACGGATTAGTTCTTAAAGACGAGCCACCGTTCGCTCAGAAATATCCGATGAATCTGGCCGAAACAGCCTCGATTTTTAATGAGCTTCGCGTCACCGATGCGGCCTTTGATGTGTCGCAGGATCCCGACGAAAAACTGATGCTTCTCGATCAAAAGCTTCAATGGCCTCTCACCTATTTCGCCAATATCTATACTCGATACCTGTTCGACACCAGGTTTTATGAAGAACGCAAAAGCGGGATTGTCGGTAAAGAACGTCTATCGGAAATGATGGTGGAAGCACAGAAAGAAGCTTTCATGGGATTGCTCGACGAGGACGAGGGATATCATCCGCTATTCTGGGCGTCGAAGCTACACTTCTTTATCACGGGAAATCCGTTCTACAATTTTCCATATACTTTCGGATTCCTATTCGCCAGCGGGGTTTACGACCGCGCTATGAAAGAGGGGCCGGCCTTTGCGAAAAATTATCGCGCCCTGCTCGCCGACACCGGAAGAATGACCACCGAAGACATAGCCGGGAAACATATGGATGTCGATCTGACAAAGGAGGATTTCTGGCGCGACGCTGTAGCACGGGCGCTGGCGGATGTCGACGCGTTCGTCAAGCTTTGCGGATAAAACGAGATGGTATTCTTAATAGCGGTCATAATAAATTATGACATGCTATGAAGACCCTCTGTTACTATATATGGTTAATTCTAATGCCGCAGCCAGTGTGATCCATTAGGGGCATCGCGAATACCGACCCCGGCCATAAGTATACTATACCCCCGGCTCCTTCATACCGAATTGATCCCATTCCTCTTTCGCCGGCCCGTAGATCCCCGGCACTTTCAACCCCGCCTGACGCATCAGCACCGTCATCTGCCCGCGATGATGAATCTCATGATCGATCAGGATACGCAGGGTCAGGCCGCGTTTCCACGTCTCGCCGTACATCTCGTCGGTCTTTTGCAGGGTGTCGTCGTCCCACTTATTGGCGACTTCGCCTAACAGGGACGAGGCTGCTTCGTCATAAGCATCTTTGATCTTCTTGGCGGTATCGGGGACCGGAGAGTTCTCAGCCGGGCCTTTAACATTTAACCCGGTTCGATTTCCCATCTCGGGGATACTCTGCGCAATATGCCAGGCCATTCTGCCCAGAGTGCGATGATCATCGGCCACGGCCTGGCGCAGTGAAGCGTCGGTTAAGGCCTCCATAAATTTCCTCGTATTCGCGGACTCCTTTGCCCAGGCCGTCTTGAAATACTCGATCGTGGTAAACATCAGATGCTCCTTATTTAGATTATTCTAATTTTTATTCTTATGCCATTATGTAAGAGTCTCCCCCTGCAGACAAGGCAAATGTAGCATTTGAGTATTCCACACAAATATGCATTTGCTTTGATAGAAGCCATCATAGATGAGCATAAGATTCACAACTAATTTCCCTGCAGACGATCCCTCAATGAACCGTCAGCTTGCGGAAGCCGTAAGATACAGAGCATACATTGGAGATGCAGCAAAACACTGTAAGATTCAAGCATCGGTGATTGTGGGTATCGGTTCGCGCGAGTCTCAATGGGGGCTATCACTCAAGCCGCCCGGGCCGGATGGCACAGGCGATTTCGTTAAGCGGCATTTTCCCGCTCGCTACAGGGACGGCCCGCTCCCCCCCGATGGCGGCGGATTTGGGCGCGGCCTTATGCAGATAGATTATGATTATCACGAATTCGCCCGCATCGGAAACTGGAAAGATCCGAAGGCAAATATCTTCTATGGAGCAAAGATCCTGCGCGACTTCCGACGGTATCTCGAGCGAAAGATGAACTTGCGGGGCCTTAATCTGCTTCGCGCCGCCATAGCCTCCTATAACACTGGTACTCATCGCGTTCTAACAGCAACTTGGAAAGCGCTGGATTTCGATTTTTACACCACCGGAGCCGACTATTCCATCGATGTACTGAATCGCGCCGGATTCTTTCAACTGAAAGGCTGGGGTTAGCTATCTCCGGATTCAGAACCCGTCTCAAGACAATATGCTACAGGGGCCTTTTTTATCCTCGATTATTCCCCTTCGAGTCGATTTGCGATATATTTTCAAACCTCCCTCAGGAAATTTCCCTGATACCTTACTACATAACAACAAAGGTTAGTACGATGTTGATCATAAAAACTACTGTTTTCTAAAATAACAAAAGAAGATACTATTAATTATCGGATATCTCAGATAATCGAAATGATCGATTTAATTGCTTGACCATATCCCTTAATAAGCGAATTGCCGAAAATGGGCAGGCCGATAAAGAACTCCTCGATTGATTTCGTGGAGACCAGCTTCAGCAAACGCTGGCTGTCGAAATCTCCGGAGGCTACCACTCCTAAAGAGAGCCTGGACCCGAGCGAGGCCATCCTGGCGATTTTATTTAATTCCTCTATCTGCGCATTTAACGTTTCCGCCCGACAATAAGACATGCAATCAAATATGAGGAAGTCGGCTTTTAGCCTGGCGACGGTTTTAACCAGTTCGATCCGCAATGGTATCTCGAATCCGACCAGAATGTTCTCAATCTGAAACCTGGTAACCAGATCGCCAGGGAACTCGTCATTTCCGTCGAACGGAAAAATCACCATGGCCGGCTTCAGCTCCCGCAGGGCTTCGATCCATTGCTCATTTAACGTGGTCTTGATCGAAAGATTTATATCGAGATTTTCCGCCAGGATCGAAAACGCCTTTTTCCGGCCGGCATCGTAACCCTCGCCAGCGCTTATTACCACTCCGTCAGCGCCCGCCGATTCGATTGCGAAGCTATGCTTGATCAATGCCTTCTGAAGGTCAGGCCCACCAGGATAGAGGCGGCATAGCGGCTCCAGATCGATGCTTAGTCTCGCCATGCGCACAGATTAGGGGGCAAAGCGATTTCAGTCAAGCATGTTTTGGAGCTCATCCGGGAACAAAATCAAAATAAAGGCCGCCGGGATAACCCCGCGGCCTCGATATGTTCCAATGGATATTTAGCTTACTTTAGCAAAACCATTTTCCTTGTTTCAGCGAATTCTCCGGCCTCGATCCTATAGAAGTATACGCCGGAGGGGAAATCTGTCGCATCCCAGGTGATTGTGTGCTCACCGGCTTGTTGTGGGCGGTCGAGCAAGGTTGCTACATTCTGGCCGAGGAGGTTGTAGATTGAGATTTCTATATCGGCGGCTTCAGGCAAAGCATACCGGATCGTTGTCTGTGCATTAAACGGGTTCGGGTAGTTCTGGTTAGGAATATACGATTCGGGAATCGAAACCGGTTTATGGAGGACGTTCTCATTGCTGGAGTTATTCTTACCCACCTCCTCTTCCTGCCGGAGTGCATTTAACACCTCTATCTGAACATTAATATCCATTGGCAGTAACGCGTGAGGTGTGTCGATCGGCAAGTTTATAGAAACCGCACTCGGGAGTTCGGCACTATGTGCCGGTACCACACTATCCCCGGACACCCATTCCCAGTCTACAACCTCATACCAGGTTCCAGTATTACCCGTCCGCTCTTCAACTATCAGATCATCGGGCGTGGCTCCCGCGGTACCAAAGATGCTGTAATAAGTGACACCATCCGGAGAAAAGAACTCGTCTCCAAATTCCTCGGGATATTCCCAGTCAACTTCCGGTCTTACAACGTCTAAATCCGGCATTATAATTTCACCAGTCGGATCGTGGAGGCAATCAAATTCACCATGCTCGTAAAGGCATCTGTTGGGTATAAGCCATCGCGCAAGCGGCTGTTGATTGAGTACTTTTGTTACTTCACCCAATGACCACTCCGAAGTACCTTTATAAAACATGCTACTTCCGTAATTCGGTGTACCGATCATAATAACCTTATGCGACCGCGGGCTATGGGACTGCGAACTGTAGTACCGCCCAATTAGCCCACCCAGACTATGGCAGACGAGATTCACACGATCCGCATATGTTCCTTCACAAGCCGATTCTACAATTGCTTCAAGCCAGGCCTCAGCTTGATCAGGCGTAAGGCTGCGAGACCGGTAATATTCCAGCCATAGTGTCTTGTACCAATCGTCGTCGGTTGTGTATCCCGTGATAAAGTCGCCCCGGGTCTGGTCGCGGAGGTAATTAGTCAGCGCATCGTATACTGCGGGACCAACAACGCGGCCCAGAATCTCATCAAATATCTTAGGGCCCATATAACCGTGCACAATGATTACAGGCAGAACTATCTCTACCTGTTGTGTATCGGGTTCAGAGGTGAGACCATCGGAAATGTAAGCCTCTGCAATCAGAGCAAATTCCTGGTTAGACTCAAATCGCGGTACATTAGCAGCAGAAAAATCTAACACCCGTGGATCAAAACCTTCATGGTCGCCGTAATTAAAGCTGATTAGTTTTCTTCTCTCGCCTCTATCAAACAGTCCGGTGATGTCGAACTCTCTATCGACAAATTGACCATTTACTTCTGCACTCAGGTATACAAAAAGGCGACTTTCATTGGGATCAAACGCGGATGGAACTATGACTTCAAGGTCTACGCCAAGTTCATCTGGGGACACCATTATAGCCCTTTCTATAGTAATCACAGGGGGTGCGCAGGAATAAACATACGCTCTCCCAGGGTTAGTACGCCAAGGACCTCTCGTGACCCGAGTACGTTCTGCTCCAATAATCAGGTCGGCATATCCGTCGTTGTCAACATCCCTGGTTCCCGAAACCGAGGAGCCAAATTTGCTTCCAGACTCGCCAGTGAATGTCCGCAAAAGCCCGCCGGTCTGGCCTGAGTATACATACGCCCGCCCACCTCCCGCGTCGTTCAACCTTGCTCCAACAATCAGATCGGGATACCCATCGGCGTTTACATCCCCGGCTCCCGAAACCGAGCCACCGAACCAGTCGCCTGCCTCTTCCCCGGTGAATGTCCACAACAGCCCGCCGGTCTGGCCCGAGTACACATACGCCCGCCCTGCAACGAAGCCTCCCGCGTCGTTTAAATATGCTCCAACAATCACATCGTTATAGCCATCGCCGTTTACATCCCCTGCTCCTGAAACCGAGCCACCGAACCGGTCGCCTGCCTCTTCCCCAGTGAATGCCCACAATAGCCCGCCGGTCTGGCCCGAGTACACATACGCCCGCCCTGCATCATAACCTCCCGCGTCGTTCGCCATTGCTCCAACAATCACATCGGGATATCCGTCGCCGTTTACATCCCCTGCTCCCGAAACATAAGACCCGAAATGGTCATGCATTGCTTCGCCGGTGAATGACCACAACAGCCCACCGGCCTGACCCGAGTATACATACGCCCGCCCTGTATTAACACCAACTCTTGGCGCTCCAACAATCAGGTCGGCATATCCGTCGTTGTCAACATCCCCTGCTCCCGAAACCGAGTGCCCGACCCAGTTGTATGTCTCGCCGCCGGTGAAGGTCCACAATAGCGTACCGGTCTGACCAGAGTATACATATGCCCGCCCTGCCCAAGTACCTCCAGCGTCGTTTAGATATGCTCCAACAATCACATCGTCATAATCATCGCAGTTTACATCCCCCGCTCCTGAAACCGAAAACCCGAAAAAGTCATTTATTGCTTCCCCAGTGAATGTCCACAAAAGCGTGCCGGACTGGCCTGAGTATACATACGCCTGACCTGGCCAAGTACTACCCCATGCATAAGGATCTCCAAATTCACCAACAATCACATCGTCATAGCCATCGCCGTTTACGTCACCGGCACCGGAAACCGAGTGCCCAAAATTATTGCCATCTGATTCCCCGGTGAAGGTGTAAAGGGGTGGGCATTCTTGAGCATAGCCAACCGAGAAGACAAGGAAAGCGTGAGCCACGACAACAAGGCATATATGGCTAGCGATGCAACGAAATTTAGCTGTAAGATTCGTCATGATAAGGTCCTCCTCGAGAACTCTCCCCAACAAAGATCCAAATATCTCTTTCAATTTCGCCTCCAGTTTCCTGAATTAAGAAACTCTTGTTTATGAAGTTATGCGCAGCCAAACAAATGTCGGGCCATCCATGGCCCCCGCCGTTGCGAATCTGATCTAATATATTGGGCTAATTGTGGAGAGTCAATTCATTTGTTTTCCGTTACCTAATCCGCCCCGATGCCCCAACTCCCGAGGGGAGCGAATGATAAAGGGGCTACTATTCAGTAATCCCTTCGATTTTTTCTATATTGGTCCTTTAGCAGACTCTACTAACCGCTGCTTTCTCCCTCCTCACAACCTCAACCGTCCGCACGGATGTGTGGTCAAGTCTCCGCACTTGACCACAGCGGATTGGCGCCGGGTTCGGAGACCTGTCGCCACCCTATATATCAATGTGGTTTCACTTCAGATCCGCTTGTCAGCCGTATTGTTCGAATGCGACCAGAATGCTCTCTTCAAGGCGCGATTTGATCTTATCCCGCTCCGGCCCTTCGGGGATGTTCGGCCAGAATTCATTTAGAAGCCGATCCCTCAGACCGCTTATGATTCTCTCCAGTTTCTCCCCGGAGATCTCCAGCGATACATAATCTCTTTGTTTATTCATCTGCGGCTCCTCCGATATGTATATCGACACGCCGATCCGGCAGTTGAATATGAGATTACCGATACAAGCCGCCACAATGTTTCAAAATGACGATCCGGAATTAAGGCACTAACGCAAATGGTGTCGGAAGTAACTTCCGACACCACGAAAGAGCGCTACAAATCCGATAAATTTAACCTGAGTTAAATCACGCAAACCACTTGCGGTCGCGGGCGAAGGCCTCCAGCTCCTCTCTGTAGTCAGGATGGGCGATGGATATCAAAAGCTTCGCTCGCTCCCCCACCGACCGGCCGTGGAGATTAACCGCCCCGTATTCGGTCACTATCCAGTGGACATCCGCCCGCGTCGTCGTCACGCCCGTTCCCGGTGGAATATGGGTTACTATGCGGGAAACAGTTCCATTCCTGGCGGTCGAGGGGAATGCGATAAACGGTTTTCCACCCTTGGATTTGGCCGCCCCGCGCACGAAATCGACCTGGCCGCCAATGCCCGAGTAAAAATCGAAACCAAGGGAATCTGCGAAAACCTGACCGGTGAGATCAATCCCTAAAGCGGAATTGATGGAAATCATCTTCTCATTCTGAGCGATAATAAACGGGTCATTTGTATACTTGCAGGGATGAAACTCAATGAACGGATTGTCGTCGCAAAAATCGAATATCTTGCTGGTGCCAAGTGTGAAGGCCGAGACTATTTTCCCCGGATGAAGAGTCTTTTTGGAATTATTGATGACGCCGCTATCCACCAGAGGGATGATGCCATCGGAAAACATCTCGGTATGAATTCCCATATCGTGACGCCCTTCCAGAGCGGCCAGGAAAGCATCGGGGATAGCGCCAATCCCCATCTGTAAAGTGGAACCGTCCTCGATACGCTCGGCAATCAGCCGGCCTATCGTCATCGAAACCTCATCCGGAGTACCCTGGGGCATCTCCAGAAGCGGGGTCGAATGCTCCACCACATGAGTAATCTTGTTGATATGGATGAAGCAGTCGCCATGCACCCGGGGCATTTCAGGGTTTACCTGGGCAATGACTATTCTGGCCACCTGTGCGGCGGACATGGTTATATCGACTCCGACACCGTAGGAAAGAAATCCGTGCTCGTCGGGCGGGCTGACCTGAATAAGAGCCACGTCTATAGGTAAATCGCCGGATAGATATAGGTCTTCTACCTCGCCCAGGAAAATATGCGTCTGGTCGGCACGGCCCTCATTTATGGCCTGGCGAACGTTGGCCCCGGTAAAAAACGAACGATGACGGAAATGCCCTTCCATTCCGGGTTCCACATATCCGGCCTTTCCCTGGGTTAGAACATGGCATACCTCGACATTTTCAAGCTCATCCTTTCGGGCAACCATGGCTTCAACAAGGTGTTCGGGCGTACAGCAGCCCGGGTGAATATAAACCCTGTCGCCCGATTTTATGCATTTGACCACTTCCTCGGCAGTAGTTCTCTTACGCTGATATTGGTCTATCCAGTTCACTTTTCAGCCCCTCTTTCCATCAGCCCCGAAAGAAGCACAGGCTTGATCTGGAAACGTTTTCCAACGGCTTCGTTCGTAACATTTCCCTTAAAAGTATAAACGCCCCTGGCTAATCCCATATTCTCCTTAAATGCTTTTTCCGGGCCAACATCAGCGACGAGTCTAATGAACGGCAAAACCGCATTTGCAAGAGCATAGGTGGCCGTCCGGCCGACGTTGGACGGCATATTGGGAACACAGAAATGGGTCACATCGTGGATGGTATATGACGGGTTGGCCCAGTTGGTGGGTCGGGTCGTCTCCACGCAACCACCCTGGTCGACGGAAACGTCAAGAATAACTGATCCTGGCTTCATTTGTTGCACCAGCTCGGTGGGTACCAGTTTCGGCGTCTCGGCGCCATGTATCAATATGGCCCCGATGACAACGTCGGCAATGGGTATTACTTTTTCTAAGTTATATCGGAATGGCAGGTAGGTAACAATCTGCTTATTGAGAACGTCGCTGGCGTAACGGAGCCTATCTAAACTGGCGTCGAAAAGAATGACATGACTTCCCAGACCGAGGGCAGAACGAACTGCATTCAGGCCGACTGTTCCCGCCCCCAGAACCACCACCGTCGCCGGCGGGATACCCGCCGCCCCACCCAGCAGGATACCCCGGCCTCCCCCCACGTTGGAGAGATAATAACTTGCGATTGGTATAACCATCTGCCCGGCAAGTTCCGACATGGGCGTTAAAACCGGTAGATTGCCCATTTTATCTTCGATGACTTCCAGGCCTATAGCCGTTGTCTTTTTCTCCAGAAGAATTTTCAAACCATCCTCGTGGGCGGCGGCCAGATGCAGAAACGAAAAGACTATCTGGTTCTCCGTAAGAAGCCTGTATTCATCGAGAGTAGGAGGAAAGATTTTCAGTAATATCTTCCCTCGCATAAAGGCCTCATCTTTGGAAAACACTATTTTGGCGCCGACGTCTCTAAACATCTCATCGAAAAAGCCGGCGCCGATACCCGCGCCGGTTTCGATGTAAACATTGTGGTCTGATCTGACCAACGATTTAACAGCCGCCGGTGTCAGAGCCACCCGGTTTTCATAGTGGTATTCGTCTTTTGCAATGCTAATATCCATTCTTATTCTCCTCGCCCCCTTACATCTTGACTTTCGCATCCAGGCGACATTGAACCTTTTTGCGAAAAAATCTCATCTTAACCTAATGATAGTTCTTACTGCACGATTCAGCAAGCCCATTTTTGTGAACTTTGTCACAAGATGCTATCTCTTCTTGATAACGGCCCGTCAGAAATTGTTCTAAGTCTTATTCGTTGATCAGCTTTTGAACCGAAATTGTGACCTGGCTCGCAACGGTCAAAAATCTAACCCGTTGGAACATAGCAGGTAATATCTATCCCTGAATCTTTGGCGTAGCCCGGCATGAATTTCCTTACGTTAAGCCAACAGCATAGGAACAAATTCGAGGAGAAGAACGTGGAAGCAACTGCGATATTCGCAGAATTAATGAGATATAATGTGGCTTACCTGGTCAAGCTCCTGAAGCAGGTAGCCCCCGAGAGCTTTTTCATGCGGCCGGAAAACCGTGGGAATCCGCTGATATGGCTTTTGGGACACATAGTATTAAACCGCGGTGAGATCATCGAAATCCTCGGAGGCGATCCACGGGTAGGCAATCTGGGCGATTTATTCGCTCGCGGCACGATTCCAGAGAACGATCCGTCAATCTATCCGGAGCCGTCGAAATTGCTGGCGCGACTTATTAAGATGTCGTCTCTTACAGATGATCTGCTTCTAAAATGTGATCCGGCTCTTCTCGATACGACCAGTAGGGGACGATTCAAGACTGTAGGGCAGAATTTAGCCTACAGCTATATGCACGAAACCCATCACATCGGACAGGTTACATATATTATCAATCTGCCAATCATAGAGAAAGCCGATGTATCAACCACAACGTTCAGAAAACCCGAAAAGAAAAACTCGACGGGAAAGATTTTACTCGATGGAATAAAATCTGTATTCACTTAAGCTGCTGTCTTAGCGTCCCCCTCATGAGAGAAGCCGGGGCGCCCGGCCCTGGCTTCTTTTACATACTCACTGTGGGAAGTAACTTCCGACAGTACGCCTAATCTATATATGGCGTTAGAGGATACTTCTGATACGGGGGATCATCCCCGCACCTCGAAATCGGTTTCGCTATCGACCCGCTTGATCTTGCGCCAGAGCACGAAGGCCACATAGATCACCACCAGAAGGGATAAGGCCAGGCCTATCTGCCTTACTCTAATATCGCCCAATGCCGCCTCGGCGGTCTGCCTGACATCATGCGCAGTCTTGATTCCGGGCGATGTGATCTCCTCTATCCGATCGGGATCGAAAGTATGTACTACCGAGCGGACCCGGGTTAAGTTATCCTTTGCCGAACCCAGATCGAATCGCGCCTGCCCGCCCTCGACTCCTTTCTCTTCAGCCTCCTTAACCTTCACTTCTGCCGTAGCAAGTGCCGTTTTCAAGGAGTCGATTGATGCTCTCATCCGCCTTGCGGCCTCGTAACCCTCGCTATCCTGATCGTGGCAATCCAGACAGAGAGCATCTCCTACCACCCCGATCATATCGTCGGAAGTCGGCCCGATATAGTGATCGCCGTGGCATTGTTCGCATTCAGGATAGCCTAAATCCTCCCACGGCTCTTTATGCGGCGAATTATTGAAGAAATCCCGGTTGTTGGCATGGCATTCTCCGCAGGCGGCGGATACCGATGCCAGATTCGGCGGAGTAGCGCCGTGATTGCCGTGGCAGTTATTACAGGCCGGGGCGGAATTGTCTCCCTTCTCAAGCACCAGAACGCCATGCACCGATTCGGCGTATTCTTCGTATTGATCCGTGGGAATGGGTTTGCCCCGATATTTGTATCCTTTCATGAGCAAAGAGTTACCATGGCATTTGCGACAGGTCTCAGGGGCATTATTGTGATAGACCATGCTTCGTGAATCACTGGACGGCAGCATCCCATGAATGCCGTGGCAATCGGTGCAGACCGCCACGTTGATATCCTCCTTGCCATAGAGTTGCTTTCCGTGCACCGATGTCCTGTAAAGCCTCAGCTGATCCGTCGGTAACCTGGGATTATACATTTTCATATACTCAATATCCGAATGGCACTTGCCGCAGAATTCGGGGATGCCCCGGCGCCCCGGCGGAGGTTTATATCCCTTAGCCGGGTTCATCCCCAGGTCGGGGTCGCCTTCCTTGAATCCCCGTCTCGGGTCGCCGCCGTGGCAGTCCTCGCAGCCAAGCCCCATATTGCGATGAATATCGCCTGCCAGGAAGTCGGCGGTGATGGTTGTATCGGACACCCAGTCGCTCGATATGTGGCAATCGATACAGCTTGAGCCCTTCCCCCCTGTAGCTCCGATTGTGACTGACATTGCGATCAGAATAACATTTGCCGAATATCTCATCTTACTCCCCCGGCGCCACATATCCGATAATGGTCAGAGCCACCATGTAGACCACCGCGAATATTCCGATGATAGTGTAAAGCCTGTTCGGTTCGACCCGATTCGATTTGCGGTCGAAAAACGGCAGCAACACCCAGATGGCTCCCGCTATGGCGAAACCGAAAACGCCGACCGCCTTGGGGACATATTTCAACGTTTGATACATGAAGACGAAAAACCATTCCGGTCTTATATGGGGCGGTGCCGGCTTGAGTATATCGGCTTTCTCGCCCAGTTCCCAGGGAAAGAGCGACGAAAGAAGAACAATCAACCCCAGCGCCAGGGTCCAGCCGAGTATATCGCGATACATGAAATTCGGGAAGAACGGTATCTCCAGCCTTTTTGCTTTTCCGGCGGCAATTTCTTTCTCCACCGAGACGGGGACGCTTATCCCCTGTCTCTGTATGAAGAATAGATGCAGGCCGAGGATAGCGATGGTCATGCCCGGCAGAACGGCCACATGGAACCCGAAGAAACGAGTCAGGGTAGCGCCGGTAACCTCCGGTCCGCCCCGCAAAAACTCTAAGAGCCAGTCGCCTATGACAGGTACCATGACGGCGAAGTTCGTCCCGACGTTGGTGGCCAGATAGGCGAGCTGATTCCAGGGCAGAAGATAGCCGGAGAATCCGAATCCCATGGCCAGAAACAAAAGCAACACCCCCGTGATCCAGGTCAGCTCCCTCGGTTTGCGATAGGCTTTCAGAAGGAAAACCGAGAACATATGTATGAACACGAATCCTATGAACAGGTTGGCGGCGTAAGAGTGAATCGATCTGACCAGCCATCCGAAAGGAACCTCGGTCATGATGTACTGAACCGACTCGTATGCCGCCTCGGCCGTCGGCTTGTAATAGAGAAGAAGCAGAATGCCTGTGATCACCTGAACAAAAAACAGATACAGGCACATGCCGCCGACATAATACCAGATCGAATAACGATGATGGGGAACCGTCTTGTGACTTAAGAAATCCTTTATATTCTTAAGATCGACCCGATCGTTCAACCATCGATATAGCTTTCCTTTATCCGCCATTGCTAAGCTTCCTCGCTGGAGACGAATATCTCGTCGCCTTTGATAGCCACGCGGTATTCTTCAAGCGGAGTCGGCGGCGGGCCGGAGATGACCTTGCCGTTGAGGTCGAAATGGCCGTTATGGCAGGCGCACCATATCTCCTCGAGATCGTCGCGATATTGAACCGTGCAGTTGAGATGAGTGCAGACCGCCGTGAACGCAACATAACTCAACGCGCTCGTCGGGTCACCGCCCGGTTTCAAGATAAGTATCCCGGGTGCGTTGCCGAATTTGAATATTTTCCCCTCGTTTGGCCTGAGCTCACCGACTTTCGCTGCTGAAACGGATGAGGTGCCGCCGCGCGATGCCAGGGGCGGGATGATATACCGCACGATCGGATAAATCGTAGCAATCCCTAAAGCGCCCACGCCCGCTCCCAGCAGGTAATTCAGGGCCTCGCGACGGGGTATTTTTTCATCTCCCACTATCCTCTCCTTCTATCCGCTTTTTTCTCGCACAATAAAATCCAGCCTGCCCGGTTGTGGCCTAATATAGACCTTATCATTAATCGGTCAAGGGGAAATTCCGAGGCGAGCTTCCTCGCCCTTCCCCGAAGCAATGATAATCACATGTGGTGTCGGGTCACCTGACCCGACACCCCTCGATTTTTTCCTCTCAATTTTTCCCTTTACTATCGTGGATCTTCTGCTATATTTATGTAGAGCGACTTAAAGAGATTTAGGCACGGATCGTTTTAACGGATATAGCCGGGGGGAGCACAAATGAAACGAAATCCCATTTTGACGGTTTTCTGGATTATAGTAATGTCCCTCCCCGCCTCCGCCACCATCATCAACATCCCGGACGATTACCCAACCATCCAGGAGGGCATTGACGCCTCCACCGACGGCGACACCGTCTTGGTCCAGCCGGGGACATATGAGGAGAACATCAATTTCAACGGCCATAACATTGTCCTGGGCTCGCTGTTTTTGACGACCGGGGACACCGCTTATATTTCATCAACTATCATCGATGGCAATCAAAGTGGTTCTGTCCTTTCTTTCCATAGTGGTGAAGACAATGCCGCTATCGTATGCGGTTTTGAAATAACAAACGGAAATAGCCATAAGGGAGGAGCTGTTAACTGCCTAAACGAATCAAGTCCCACAATTAGCCGCAATTATATTATCATCAATAGAGCCGACATAGGAGCCGGGATATGCCTTGATGGCTCAAACGCAATAATTATTGATAATATTATCAGCGGGAATTTTACGAATTACTTGTCGACTGGCGGGGGCATACATTGCGCGAACTCAAGTATTCTTATTACCAAGAACCTCATAAGCGATAATACAGCCGGAACCGGCGGCGGTATTTATTGTTTCAATTGTGCCGACAGCAGGATCACCGACAATAATATTTACCATAATAGGTCGTATGGAAACGGTGGCGGCATCTATTGCGACCAATCCGACATCTTAATCATAGGAAATATCATTGAACGAAACAATGCAAGCACTCCCGGCTATCAAGCGTCCGGTGGCGGGATATACTGTCGCTCTTCCAGCGCTCTGATCAGTGGCAACGACATTCGCAGGAACGGAGCCTATGGACTCTATTCGGGAGGGGGCGGCGGAATCCTTCTCGGTTCTTCAAATCCCAGCATTATCAACAATATCGTGACAGAGAATATTGTGGGGGGCAGCTATGGCAGTAGCGGCGGAGGAATAGCCTGCTATAACTCTAATCCAACGGCGAATAATAATGTCATATTTAATAATCGGGCGTTAGGCGAGCAAGCCAATGGGGGTGGGTTTTACGTCAATCACTCAAATCCTATTATCGTTAATTCAATTCTATATGAAAACGAAGCGGATTCTAACGGTTCAGAGATTTTTGTTGAAGATAATTCCACCCTGATGATCACTTATTCCAACATCCAGGGCGGCTGGGAGGGCGAGGGCAATATAGATGCCGATCCATTATTTAGAGATCCTGAAAACGGTGATTTTCATCTCATGTCCACCGCCTGTGGCGACCCTTATGATTCTCCCTGCATCGATGTCGGCCACCCCGACATCATCGACAGTCTGCTTGATTGCTCCTGGGGCCTGGGAACGATTCTAAGCGACATGGGCGCTTACGGCGGCGGCGATTCGGCCACCGTCGGCATTGTCGACCATCAACCGGAAGTCCCGGATCGGTTCGGTCTAATGCAGAATTACCCCAATCCGTTTAATGCCATGACGGTCATACGATATAGCCTTCCTGCGGAATCCGATGTAACAATAGAAATCTATGATATCCTGGGCCGCAGGATCCAGACGCTTTTTTCCGGAAACCGGCCCGCCGGTTCGCATTCGGTGATCTGGGATGCTCGAGATCTGCCATCGGGCATATACCTTTACAGAATCGATGCCGGCCAATATTCGAAGACCATCCGATGCCTGCTTTTGAAATAGACCGGTTGGCGGACGTAAAATTGCGTGGGGGTATGGGAATAAAAAGCGGCCCGAGTTGTATATTATAAAGAAAGCCCATCAGGGTCTCGCATCTTGCGTTCTATATGGCCGCCTAAGAGGTTGATGTATACGCTCTTTAGGAAAGGGTCTCGATGATCCAGAAAAATAATATCATATTCGGCAATAAACAATAAACTAAAACCTTGTATTAAGGGGGAGAGATGAAAACCATTGTAACAATCCTGACCGTTCTGTTTCTGGTGCCATCATTATACGCCCAGAATCCGAGCGACGGTGGCGGTGCGCCTGTAATCACCGACCTGCCCGATGCCCAGCTTCGGGTACACAGCGAGTCGAACATCTATTTCAGCGTCACCAACTTCGGGATTATCGGATCCCAGGGGGGCGCATACTCCGATTATGAGGGCAATTTTCCGGTTGCCCCCGGAGCCGAATTCCCCGCTGATTCCGATATTGATCACTTGTTCCAGGGCGCCCTCTGGGTCGGCGCCGTCCTGGATCTCGATGGCGATCCTAACACACTCGATACGCTGGTATCCGTCGGCAACGACGGCTGGTGGAGTAACGTTATGGAATTATGGCCTCCGCCGGAAGGCTACGAATCGATGTGGCGAGATTCCACGCTCGGCGATGAGGAGATCTGGGCCGTTTTCTACGATACCGCTACGGATCAGAGTTATGTAATGCCGGATCCGAATGACCAGCGTCCCCACATACCGATAGGTCTGGAGATAACCAGAAACTCTATTGGCTGGAGATCGAACGGATACGACGAGCTTTTTATTCTCAATTATTTCATCGAAAACATCTATGACCGCGATCTGCACGATCTCTGGATTGGTATCTACTATGATGGCGATGTTCTCCATTCATCGGAAAACCCTTACTCTCCTGAAGAGGGGGCGCAGGATGACCTTTGCGGGTTTATCCCCTACGGCGAGCACGGCATCGCCTGGATAGCCGACAACAACGGTCAGCCCTACGACGGCCAATTCGACTATCGAAGCTCCACCGGAGTGATGGGCATGTTATATCTGGGATCATCGGAACCGGATGTCCAGACCAATTTCAACTGGTGGATCTCCAATGTAAACTCCGAACTCGACTGGGGCCCCCAGCTTCAGGAAAATTACGACGGCCCTTACCCCGGCGGCGGCAACGGTACACCGGGCGGTGATGTCGCCAAATACAAAGTCTTATCCAACGGCGAGACCGATTACGATCAGGTCTATTGCGCTTTAGATTTCACCGATGAAGGATGGATCCCGCCCGTGGCCAACGCCGACGATCTGGCCAACGGCTATGATACCCGGTTTCTGATCTCCTTCGGGCCTTTGCAGATAGCAGCCGGTGAGATAGAAACACTAACCGTGGCCTACCTCGGCGGAAACGATCTCCACACCGATCCCGACAACTACGCCGAGAATTTACAGTACAACACCGATGATTCCCTATCCATCGAGGAATATTACAGCAATCTCGATTTTTCAGATCTCCTGGTCAAAGCGGACACCGCCTATTGCTACTATCAAAGGCAAACCGGCGTCGATGGTCACCAGGATCTCCTGCCGGTAAAAACATCTCTGGTGCAGAACTATCCCAATCCCTTCAATGCTGCCACGGTTTTGAATTACACTCTATCGCAAGCCGGTCAAATCAGCATTTCAATCTACAACCTCCTCGGCCAGCGAGTGGTGACATTATATGACGGCATGCAGCAGGCTGGTGAACATAAGCTCATCTGGGATGCAGCCGATATTCCCTCCGGCATCTATTTCGCCCGGCTGCAAACCGATGATTATTCGAAGAGCATTAAGATGGTGCTGTTAAAATAAAGATTGCCAGCCCGCACAGGTCGCAATAACGCTGGCTAATTGTAGGGGCTGAACACCGTTCAGCCCTCTTTTATTGCTCTCTTAGAATAAAGATCGCCTCATCCCGACGCGCTGTCGGGATTGGCGACGACGGATTGACAAAACGAAAAAGCATGAACTCATCTCCCGCTTCGGAATATGGTATTGTCTTAGCTTTTTATTTCACTCGCCGCGGTGCGCGCTGCTCCCACTCCACGATTACCGGGCTGGCCACGAAAACCGAGCTGTATGTTCCCACTATTATCCCCATAGTCAGAGCCAGCGCGAAATCAAAGAGAACCTCGCCGCCGAAAAAGAGAATAGTGAGAACGACCATGATGGTAGTGACCGACGTTATAACCGTTCTGGAAAGCACCTCGTTGATAGAGGTGTTGATCGTGCTGGCGTAATCGGAACGCTTGCGGAACTGCTTGAGGTTTTCGCGAATCCGGTCAAATACGACTACCGTATCGGTCAGCGAATAACCGGCCAGGGTCAACAGGGCGGTAATCACCAGAAGCGAAACCTCGCGGTTGAGGATGAAATATATACCGAGTACAGCAAGTACATCGTGGAAGGTAGCAATAGTAGCGGCCACCCCGAACCTGAAATCGAAACGGATCCAGATATATATCAGAATGCCACAGAGGGCGAATACGATAGCCTTGATGGCATCGCGGGTCAGTCTCTCGCCTACCCGGGAGCTGATATTGTTTGTCGAATCGAGCGTAAATTTGTTATCGGTGAAATGATTATTGATCGTCTGCTTCAACAGATCCCCGAGCTCATCACCCTCCACGGCGATCATACTGACGATCATTTTCCCCTCTTCGGTATAGGAAGTATCGGGAATGGCGCTTTCTATGCTGCCCTGCAATCTGATAATAAATGAATTGGCGAATCCCTCGCCAGCAATTGATTGTATTTTCGCCTTGCCGTGGCCGATCGCACCGAGGGCATCTCTAACCTCATCCACCGTAACCGGTCTTTCGAAACTGCCTACTATCTCTGCGCCGCCCGTGAAATCAATCCCTAGATTGGCCTTTCCGATAATTATCATGATGAAAGCTGTTAACCCGAGCGCCGCCAGCAGTCCGGAAAGGATAAATGAGAATCTTCGCTGCCCTATGAAATTTATACTGGTCTCTTTTATTATCCGCATCATGGCAATCTACCCCATCAAATGGAAAGGCTTTTGTATTTCTTTCTCATATCAAAAATCACCTTGGTGATAAACAGCGCCGTAAACAGCGAGAGGAAAACGCCCACAGATAGAGTTACTGCAAACCCCCTGATCGGGCCGGAGCCGAATATGAAAAGGAATAATGCTGTAATCAACGTGGTCACGTGCGAATCGATAATAGTCAGCAGGGCCCGGTCGTATCCGGCATCGATAGCCGCCCGGATGGTTTTCCCGGTTCGCATCTCCTCCCTGATCCTTTCAAATATCAGCACGTTGGAATCGACAGTTATACCCACGGTTAATAGGAGACCGGCGATACCGGGCATGGTGAGCGTGGCGTTGACCCCGGGTATGACCATAAACGCCAGGACGAAAAGTATATTCAGGCAAACCGCAATATCTGCTATTATCCCGGAGAGTTTGTAATATATGGCCATAAAGATAATCACCAGGATAAGGCCGATCAATGAAGCCTGTTTTCCCCTGTTTATCGAATCCTGGCCTAAGGCGGGCCCCACAACGGTGCTCTGCAGGATCTCCACATCCGCCGGCAAAGCGCCCGCTTTCAGCAATACAGCCAGAAGATAAGCGTCACTGATGGTGGCATCGCCCCCCATGGTGATCTGGCCATTTTTGGAAATTCGAGACTGTATAACCGGGGCCGATTCAACCCGATCATCGATAACGATAGCCAGATTCTCCTCTATATGCTGACCGGTCACCCTCGAAAAACGCCTGGCGCCGTCCGAGTCCAACTCGAAATTTACTACCGGTTGACGAAGCTGATCGTAGGTCTCCTTGGCAGAGACCAGCGATTCGCCGGTAAGCTCTATATTGCTGTTGAGAACATATAAAGACTGAAATTGCCGATCGCCTCCCTTGACAGGCCGGGTTCCCCAGGCCAGCTTATAATTGGATGGAATAACTTCCTGTATCTCCGGCATCTTTAGATATTGTTGCGCCTGGTAGAAGTTCTCCATTGTAATCTCCCACCAGGTGCCATTCCATCTGTCGAGAATAGCGGAGAAAGGATTGGATTTGGCAAAATCCTCCTCGTCGAATACATCTACCTCCTGGCTGGTATCTATTGCCTCCTCGCCGAAAAGGCTTGTGATGGCCTCTTCTGCCGAATCCGATTCGGGGACCGCCTCCGCCTCAGCAAGCTCGGATTCATCGCCCGGTTCCGAAAGTTTTGTGGCCAGCACCGAGTCTATGGCCTGCAGAAGGCTCTGGCATTCCTCCGGCGATCTTAACAGGTGAAACTGAAGCTGGGCAGTGCTGCCGATCAACGTCTTAGCGGTGTCGATATCCGTGAAACCAGGAAGGTCGACCACAATCTGGTCTGCTCCCGATTTCACAATTTCAGGCTCGGCAATGCCGTATTTATCAACCCTGATCCTGATCTTCTCCAGAACCTGATCCTGAATGTCCCCGGTCACTTGGCCGCCACGGGGATCGCTGACCTGCAGGACTATATGAACCCCACCCTGCAGATCCAGCCCCAGCCGCAATGCTTTTCTCTTTAATGAATAAAACTCCTTGGGGTTGTCTATCTGTAGCGCCTCGCGATCCTCGGAATAGAATTCCACCGTGGGGTAGAGAAGCACAAAGGATACAAGTATCGCGATTACGATTGCGAAAAGCCAGGTTATTTGTCCTCGTCTCATCTTTTTCTCCCGAACGGCATTAACCGCATTCTATCGAAATACAGCGGTCGAATATAATCATAATCGGTCGAATGTCAATCCATTTCAGTGATTCTCTTTCTCCTCTCATAAGATCGTTCCCTCCCATGCTGCCGGCATTATTACTGAACCTCCTGTTGCCGGCGGCTCCGCCAATATCAACTGTACACCATTTTTTTGAGGGCTAATATAACCGACAGCCGGTTGATTTATTGAAAATTATGATCTTATCTGAGTCAAACTTGACTTTAACAGAATCTCCGACCCGAAAGCTTCCCCGGGCAACGATCTTAATAGATTCCCCGTCGGCTGTATTCACCAGGAGCAGGATATTGTGGCCGAGATTTTCCACTGATGAAACTTCACAGGAGATATCCCCGTCATCGGCCAGGATTAAATCCTCCGGGCGGATGCCGAGAACAACCTCTTGAGAATCTGCCATTTCCATTTCGTATGATCCAGGGCGAATCTTCAGGCCTCTCGCAGATAAAAAGCTGCCATCACCGATAGTCCCCTCGATTAAGTTCATGGCGGGAAAACCCAGAAAACCGGCCGTGAAAAGATCAGGCGGGTTTTCGTAAAGCTCTTTCGGCGATCCGAACGCAATGATACTCCCCTCCTTCATTATGAAGATGATATCGGCCAGGCTCATGGCCTCCACCTGATCATGCGTCACATAGATCGATGTCCCCTGGATGCGGCTGTGAAGCGCCAGTATCTCGCCCCGCATCCGCATCCGGAGCTCGGCATCGAGGTTGGATAGCGGCTCATCAAATAGATACAGCTTGGGCCTGCGGACTATGGCGCGTCCCAGGGCTACCCGCTGCCGTTGACCGCCGGAGAGTTCTTTTGGCCTCCGGCCGAGGTATTCCTTCAGACCGAGTAGACCTGCCGCCCAATCTACGGCTTTTTCTCTTTCCACGTGGTCTGTCCCTCTTGCTTTAAGCCCGAATTCAAGGTTTTGCTTTACCGTCATATGCGGGTAAAGAGCATAATTCTGAAATACCATGGCAACATCACGACGTTTCGGTTCCCAGCCGGTGATATCGAACCCGTCGAGAATGATCCGACCGCTATCAGGGACTTCAAGGCCGGAGATCAAGCGCAATAACGTGGTTTTGCCGCAGCCCGATGGACCCAGAAGGACGGCCAATTGACCCTCATCGACATCCAGATTAACGCCATCTACTCCTACTGAACCATTCGGATATACCTTGCTGATTTTTGAAATCTTCAATTTCATTTCTTGGTTTTAGATTATAGATAATTCAGGTGTCTATTACAAATGAAAATGCGCCAACCCGGAACAGATTCGGAACAAACGAAGTTCTTCGTCGTAGAAATCGAACGGTTGGGAAAGTCAGATTCCCGGCCGGCAAGAGATAACGATTTTTCTCTCTCTCACAGGGGAACTGGAAGGTTTTCCAGCCGGGTCGTCGATGACGATCCGGCTTTTCTTTTGTGGTCGCTAACCGCAAGCAATTCATAGATTTAGAAAATCCACAATCTGGTCTTCGCGGATTCCTCAATGTCTTTTCGCGCTGCCAAAAAAACGCAGAAAATTTCGCATTCACGCGGAATGTAACTGCGGTTGAACTGTAATAATGATATGGATGGAAAAGCCAGAGAGACACTCAGGCGAACTCGCCGACACCAGGACGACCAATTCAGCCGGCTGGCTCTGGCGCATAGAGGCTTCCTGATGCGCCTGGCAAAAAAGCTCACCGGCGATACGACCAGCGCCGAAGATCTATTCCAGGATACATACCTGAAGGCCTATAAGGCCTTCGATACTTTCGAGGGCGCCTCCCGATGCAAAGCCTGGCTGAAGAAAATCATGATAAACACCTATATCAATATGTACCACCGTCGGCGGAAAGTGGTCTTCCATCAGCGGGATAACGAGGAAATGGCGCAATATCCCGACATCCCGGCGCAAAAGTTGCCCGAGCGTGAAGAACTAAACGAAGATAGGATCTTGCGCAATTTCGTCTGCGATGAGATCAGGAATTCCCTGCTGCTGTTGCCGGATGGATACAGGATAACTATTATTCTCTACGACATGCTGGGGCTTCAATATAAGGAGATCTCCGAGATTCTGAAATTGCCGATCGGCACGGTGAAATCAAGGCTTTATCGAGGGCGTCAGAACTTGAGGGAAAACCTGTTGGGCGGCAATGGAAACGCCAACAGTCACAATAAAATCCCCTGCCAGTAGGCTGTGAAATGGAATCCGATAGCTTAAGCAAATTCGCTTATCCTTGTTTATACAATTAACGCCTGCGGTAAGGGCTCCTGAGCCATATCACTCCCTTTTTGAGCGCAACCGGTTGAATCTCACAAAGATAGATTCATAGATTTTATAACCCATTTTGGTATTTTTCATTTGACAATTTCATACCCGAAATCATAAAAACATTTATACGTTCATCCATAATCAACCCTGGCAAAGGAGGATCGATGAATTGGAAGAAATTCTGGCTGGCGGCGCTGGTAGTCTATGTCGTTTTAGCGATCACCGAACTTATCATCCATAGCCTTATCCTCAAAGGGCATTACACGCTCCCGGGCTTTCGCGCCGAAACTGAAATGGGCGGCTTTCTATGGGTCTTCTGGGTTATAGGCATCGTCTTTTCGTTTTTCTTCACCTTTATTTTCGTAAAAGGTTACGAAGGCAAAGGTGTTATGGAGGGGATCCGGTATGGTTTTTACGTCGGCTTGCTGCTCTGGTTCACGGGGGCTTTCGCCCAGTTTGTGATGTATTCTATCCCTTATGCTCTGGTCTGGTACTGGATTATCCTCGGCGTCATCCAGATGATCCTTTGCGGCATAGCGGCCGCGCTAATTTATAAGCCGAAAGCCATGACTGCTTAGAAGAGCAGTCGAATCCGGACATCTTTATATATTCTCTTCCCCTGGTCGGAATCGGGCCAACTGGCTATGTTTAAACCTGTATCAGCAGGCAGTAAAGAAAATGCACTGACGGACAGAGTGGTGGGACTATAGCCGCCGTACGCCCGCAATAAGCCCGGGTCATTGTATTAGATAATCGATATCCAAAATCATCATAAGATCTATAAATGTTATCAGACTGCTGAATAAAAAGGGTTGCTGATAACGCCTTTTTGATTATATTGAAATAAATGTTCTTTAGAATTAGAAACTGACTTACCAC
>CBEWDL010000009.1:0-36442 GCA_965555375.1 uncultured bacterium | reverse complement strand
GAAAATAGCAGCATTATCTGCGCTTTTGGTTTTCGCTGTAGGCTCGGCGGCCCTGGCCGTGGGGGATGTGAGTTCGTTCGCCAAGGCCAGAGCCCTGGCGGCCGAACTGAATAAGCCGCTTCTGGTTGACTTTTACACCGAATGGTGAGGCTCCTGCAAGAGGTTCGCTGGTGCAGTGGACTCAGACGATGATGTTAAAACAGCCCTGGAAGCCGTATTTCTTTACCAGATGGACGCGGAAAAAGGCGAGGGGAAAGAGCTGGCCAAAGAATTCAAAGTCAAAGGATACCCGACGTTCATCATGGTTAACGGGGCAGGCGAAACGCTTGACCGCTGGGCAGGCTACGAAAAAAAATATTTCATAGAGACTCTTGACGACGCCATGACAGATCTTTCGACAATCGAGGATAAGCTGGCCTCCTACGAGAAAAAGCCAACCGCCAGAATAGCTGAAGTCCTCGGCCGTTATAGTTCATCGCTGGACGAATACGTAAACGCGGTCAATTATTACGGTACAGCCCAGAAAATCAAAGACACGCCATCTGACGATTATACTTATGAGATTTTCAAAAACACCTCCTACGGATTGGAAGGCGAGCATTTTACCTTCGAGGATGTCCTGGTGGCTGCAGACAATGTCGTTAAATCGCAGACTGCGGAGCCGGAGGAGGTGGTCAGGACAGCCATCTCGGTAACCAGGATGGCGAAGAAGAATAACCGGCTCGATATAATCGGGCCGTATATAGAGACAGGTTTGAAGATAACATCGCAGGCGGATGATCCCGAGGCAAAGGATGCTTACAATCAGCTAATGGTCGAAAAATCGCTTCATATCACCGGTGATAAAAAGGCTGCCGTTAAATATAAGATGGCCACTATGTCAGACGGCTGGCTTGAGGATGCAGGCAAGCTTAATGGATTTTGCTGGTGGTGCTTTGAGAATAGCGTTAACCTGGAGGATGCTGAAAGGCTATCCCGCAAATCGGTGGAACTGGCTGATCCGGGCAGGCGAAAAGCGATGAATCTCGATACCCTGGCGGAGATATGCAATGCTCTTGATAATTGCCACGAGGCCGTAGAACTGATCAAAATGGCTATGGCGGAGGACCCGGAAAGCAAACATTATCCCGAACAACTCGAGAGGTTTGAGGAAATTTTAGCATCGCAAGATTAGATCCGTTCAAGGTTTTTCATATAAAGCCCCCCATGTCCGTGGGGGGCTTTTGCTTTTGCCGGATTATCGGAATTTAGAGTTGCGCTAATCGAATTCCGAAATAGATTAATTTATCAGGTGGATATAGGATTGCCTATCGATAGAAAAAAAGACGCGCTGGTTATCGTCGATCTGCAGAACGACTTCTGTCCGGGGGGCGCTCTGGCTGTTGGGGATGGCGATAAGATCGTCCCGGTAATTAATGAACTGATCCCGAAATTCGAAAAGGTGTTCACCACCCAGGACTGGCACCCGGCCGATCATATTTCCTTCAAAGCTCAAGGTGGAATCTGGCCGCCCCATTGCGTAGCGGGAACCTCGGGGGCAGATTTTCATCCTGATCTGAAGGTCGAAAACGCCATCCAGATCCATAAAGGCGAGGAATCCGACAGAGAAGCTTATTCCGGTTTCCAGGGGACAGATCTCGAGGATCGGCTAAAGGAGGGGGGAGTGGGACAGATCTTCGTCTGCGGCCTGGCCACCGATTACTGTGTTAAAGCTACCGTCCTCGATGGCATCAAAAGCGGTTTCGATGTGGTGGTCATTGCCGACGCTATCAAGGGCGTAGAAGTCAGGCCCGGGGATTCAGCCGCCGCCATAGAGAGTATGAAAGATGCCGGAGCAACGATAATCGATTCCAGGTCACTGCGTTGATCTGCCGGCGCGCGATTCCCTTTTCAATATAGCAACGAGCCTATTCACAAGCTCCTGTTGGACATCGGTCAGGGCCGCAAAAACGGGCATCCCGAATAATAAAGCTCCCCGGACGATATCCGAAATCGACATCCCATACCGTCGTGATAGGGTCTCGAGTTCTCCTCGAAGATCGGGTGAAAGCCTGAGCTGGATATGGCGGATATCATCATTCATCGTTCTTCCTCCTGTTTATGCACGCGGTTCATATGTTTCATATGGGCTTTTAATATCTGCGGTGGATAAATCTTATCCCCGACCGCTTTCTCGATTTTCTTACAGATCCTTCTCCAGGATTCGCCATCGTCAATATTTCGCAATATGGTATCGATTGTCTCTTTTTGCGGATGCATACATATCTTGCAGACTCCTTTGATTTGCAGCCCCCATCTTTTTCGGACGAATTCGGCCAGCATCATTTTCAATTGCCGTTTTGCCTCATAGATTCGTTGGACGACCTCTTTTTCGGAGGTATTGTTCCTTTCGGCGATCTGGGGCACCGTCAGTCCCTCGAAATACCTTTCATGAATGATTTGATGCAGATCCGGTTCGAGGCGCTCTAACCCCTTATTTACCGTCTCGATGAGTTCTGGATCGGGCGGTTGGGCAGCGAATGGTTTCAGATGCTGGATGATCTCAGGATCGAGATAGATAATTCTGTGCATTTTGCCTTCCTTTTTTAGACGACAAAATCGGGGATTTCAGGGGACAGGTGGTATCATTTATAGTTCACTCGATATTCACCCGGGTGTTTTTCAGAATGATGGCACGGTGAAGATACCGGCCGTTCTGTTGTTGAATAGTGGTTCGAGTCTTGTCGGTAATGGCGAAACCGCCTGAATACCGGCGGATTATCGCTTGTGGCAGTGAAATAGCCTGCACGACGTCATGTTTAACCGAAATTTCCCTTGACGTATGGGTTGGAAATTATTATGTTGAAACACACGTTCGGACTGAAGGCTTTGTACAAGCTTGAAGCCGCACGTGAAGAGCTCCCAAAAAACTGAGAATCGGCTTGATTAAAAGTACAAGTTAAATCTTCATTCTTTGCCGCAGGAGGTACCCCATTGCTGATTATAGGTAGGGTTAAGTGGTTCAACACCAAGAAAGGCTATGGATTCATCACCAGGGATGACAGCGACGAAGATATCTTCGTGCATTTTACATCGATAATGGGAGACGGGTATAGGGCGTTGGAGAAAGGTGAGGATGTTCAATTCGAGTTGGTGGAGGGTCCCAAAGGGCTACAGGCACAAAACGTTTCGAAAGTACAACAGGAAGCAAGCAGTTTCTAACCGGCGTGGAGAAGCGAAGTCGTATCTGGAGAATTATAGCTATAGGCTAATTGAGATAATTTAGTAGACTCTTCTATTCTGTTTTATAACTGTTCAGGCAGGTTGCTGTCAGCCGCGTAAGGCGGTCGTAATCATAAAGAGTCAATTGGATTGTCAGGGATCCCTTAAGCGGATTTAGGGGGCCTGGCGCCTGTAAGGATTTTTCGCCTGCCGATCCCGCTTTTGCTTTTAAACAATATCCATGCGGCAGTAGTCGATGTGACATAGAAACCAACCGTGGTCAGCATTACCAGTGTGAAGCCGGATTTCTCTATCATTATGCCACCTAAGTTGGCGGAGACCATCCAGGAGGCATTCCAGGCCAACGACAGAACCGAGTTGGTTCCAGCTTGATCCTTCTCCGGCACCAGTTCCATGGCGAAATTATTATACATCGGCCAGGCCATATTCATCAGGCTGCCCCTGAACAGGAAGGCGATGATTGATAAGTAAAGGTTATGCGAGAAAGCGAGAATCAAAAAGAACGGGATGGATAAAAACTGCGTTATAACCACGGTTTTTACAAGGCCCACCCTTTTAGCCAGAGCCGGTCCCACGAGAAATCCTGCGGCGGTAAAGAGCGACCCGAATGAGAATATCCGGCCGATGGCATCCGACTCCAAGTCGAACCGCTGCAGAAAATAAAGATTGAGGAACGGTATCACCAGGCCTGCTCCCATTCCGATTATGAAATGTGGCGCCATGAGTTTTGTGACTGTTTTCCAATCGCGGGCGCCGATATACTCCCGCAACATGAAGGGTCCTGACCTGGCAGGTTTTCTTGATCTGATGGTCATGTAAGCGAATAGCGCCATTGCGGCCAGGGATGCTGCGGCAACCAGCGTATAGCGATAACCATAGATCAGGGCAACGCCCCGCTCGGCGAGATAGGAGGGCATGAATCCGCCCACGATGGAGCCGATGAAGCCAGCCAGGGTGCTTAAGGCCATATTGATTCCAAAAAGGTAGGGGCGTTCCTCGGGGTTGGAATTGCGCATAAAGAATGGGGAGGCGGCGATGAAATGCACCGTCCACATGGCGCCGGAAATCATCGACATGGCCCTCAGGCTCCAGATGGTTGTTGACATAGCCTGGGTCATGAGGGCGCAGCCGTTAATCACAGCCGCAATCATGAGTATATACTTGATGCGGAACCTATCTATCAGAATCGCTGCCGGTATGGCGACCAGCACCGTCCCCACCGACGAGGCCGAGATGATACTGCCGATTCTGCCCTCCTCGAAGCCAACCTGCTTGAGATAGAGATTCAGCAGAAGCCAGAAGACCGAGAAGCCAAACCCCATGAAAAACGACCCGACCAGAAACTTGCGGGCGTTGGGGGAGAAAAGCCTGACGTGATCTATATAATCTTTTATCTGGGTCCAGATCATCGTTAACCCTGCTCTCACGTTCCTTCGGACAAAATTTTCTCCAATATACATGTTTAGGGGGGCATGGGAAGAGGAAATCGAAATCCAGGTGTTGGTGCCGGTGGTGGCGGGTCACCTGACCTGACGGCACAATTTCGTTCAGTCGGGTCGGAGACGAAACCGTGACGTGATTGATGCAACAGCATAAACCGTTGGGGCGAGCAGGAAGGGGTTCCTGCCCGCGCGCGGTATTATGAAAATCATAATGTGGTGTCGGGTCGCTCTGCGACTTTGAGGCCTGACCCAACGCCTGTTGTAGCGGTTAAGTCAGGCGACCCGGTCGCACATCGAAATTCCGTCAGGATCAAGTGATATTGTTAAGTTACCTGTCAATAAATTTTGAAAAAAATACTTTACAGGATCGGTGGGCAGGAGGTAAAATGCTCAGTGATATTTGCATTATCAGGATACGGTTTTTTTGGTCACCAATCAATTAAAAGGAGGTGGAAGAGAAATACACCAGCTATGGAGCAGAAAATTCTGCCCTTAAGTGCAAGAAATTAACTCAAGAAGGAGTATGATATGATAAGGTTAGTTTTGATAGTCCTGGCGTCATTGCTTCTAATGGCGGCTCCCGTTTTCGCCCAGGGCTCGCCGATCGATAAGGGAAGTATATTGGCGGAAGGAGGATTTGCATTCAGCAGCCTGGGCGGAGATTCCTATAAGTATCTTGACGAGAACCTGGAGGAGCAAGACGGCGGGGCAACGCTGATTACGTTTAACCCGCGAGTCGGTTATTTTGTAATGCCAGGGCTGGCTGTTGGTGGGACGATTATCCTGCAGAAAATGTCCCTGGATTGGGGTGCCCCTGATAATGCCACGCAAACCAATTTTGGGATCGGTCCGGCCGTGAAGTACTATTTCAACCTGGATAAAGCAAGGACCGAGGTAAAAGGAGCTATATATCCCTACGTGACAGGCGCGTTTGTCTATAACACTCTAACGTCTAATTCCGGTTCTGCGAACGCGGAAGACTACAAGTGGTCAGGCACAGCAATTGTCTTCGAAGGCGGCGGGATATACATGGTATCAGACGCCGTTGGGATTTTTGGCGAAGTTGGCTATGAAATGACGAGCATGAAGCAATCTGAGCCGGCGGATAACGAGCCGGCAGATGGCTGGGAGAGCATAAAGGATCATGCGATCGTTTTTCAGATTGGCTTATCCTACTTCATTTACTAAACGATGATGATTGTTTAGTCAGCCTTTTAACTTTATCGTGGTGTCGGGTCGTTTGACCCGACACCTGCTTTATTGGCCGGCTTGAGCTCCCGGCCGCACGATGTATCACAGATCATAATTCATCAGTTTCATATTGACTTCGGGATTTCATGTCCGACAATAAAAATATGATGCGGAGTATAAACCGATGAAATCCCAGCCCAAAATTAGGATTCCGTTTTCCTCAATGGAGAGGTTTTTCGAGACGGCTGCAATCCTCGGGGTGATTGTCGGTTTCGGTTTGCTTATAAGATACTGGTCGGTCCTTCCCGAATCGGTGCCGCGGCATTTCGGGCTGGACGGCCGCCCCGATGCATACAGCGGTAAAGGGATATTGCTGTTTTTGCCGATTGTCGGAGTAGTATTCTATTTGGGCCTCACCGCCTTAGGCCGGTTTCCGCACGTGCTGAATTACGCCTGGAAAATAACATCGCTGAACGCCTACCGGCAGTATTATCTGGCCAGGATGCTTATAGTATCGCTCAAGGCCGAGATGATCTGGGTTTTTACCTATATCGAATTAGTCCAGATCCGGGCGGCGCTGGGTCAGGCGGAAGGTATCGGTCCGGCGTTTATACCGGTGATGTTTGCTGTTTTTTTCGCGACAATCGGAATATATCTTTATCTGGGTTACCAAGCGAGATAGGCTGCCTGCCTGTAGGGAGATCGGCGCCTACGGAATGTGATTCTTTTATCGTTTGCAGGTGGCGTTACTGCCATAAAAAAGGCGGCACCGCCCGATGCCGCCTGAAAATGCTGATTGAAAAGCCGTCTATTCGGCTTTTTCCTTTTCGGCCTTGGCCTTCTCGGGATGGACGCAGACATTGGCGAAAGTAATATAGGCCTCATGCATCACATCGAAATTGGCTGTGATCTTCTCGTTATCCTTGCCCTTGCAAACCTCTTTCAAGTCGTCAACCGCTTCAATTAGCTCAGCCTTTTTGCCATCGAAATTCTTCCGGCAGGTTTCCGAGCACTTCTCATACCCGTGGCATTTGTAATCGGCCAGAGCCTGCGAGGCTTTGAGAAGGTTCGGCAGGCACTCGTTGAACTCGTCGAAGTCTTCCTCGTTCAAAGCCACATGCATTGGGTGCATGGCCTCATGGAATTGATTCAATTTAGCTTTCCCGCCTACATCCGGACAAACATGCTCGGTTTTGGATTCTTCCTCGGAAGTCGCATCAGCTTCTGTAGTCTCAGCCCTGGCCTTGCTCATGGGGCAACCGGCCTTTTTGGCGGTAGACGCTTTACCGGCACATGCGGCTTTTACAGCCGGAGGACATCCTTCACCGCCTGCATACGCAGCGGTGATTCCGAATACGAATACTAATACAAACACGGTGAATAGAAGTCTTTTCACGTCTCCTCCTGTCAGCGATTCTTAGATTTCTATTCTGCTATGGTAAATAGCTCTTCTACAGGTCTCTTCAAGGCCCGCGCCAGCTTTAATGCCAGAAAAGTCGAAGGCACGCAGGTGCCCTTCTCTATAGATATGATCGTTTGCCTCGATACTCCGACCTCCGCCGCAAGATCAGCCTGAGTCAACCCTGTTTCGCGTCTCTGGGGCTTTATTTTGGTGATCAGCTTCATGCTACCCAAATATACTATAATGCACTTTTCATGTCAAGCAAAACTTACCAGTTACCGGCCATAAAGCTATAAATTCACAATAACTCCAGCAAATAAAACGATCTTAGAATTGAGATAGGGCCTACTCTATCTAATTTTGGCTTTTTTATCAGAATGAAAACGTCGAAAAAACCCGACAAACTATCGGGTTGGCTGCTCCATTTGACGGTTAACATTTTATACAACAATGAGTTACGCTGATCCGGGTGGCGCCTCGATAGTCTGGTAGTATCATATTGTCATCCATTATTCCGACTTTCGGCCATCCTCCTGAAGATCGCCACAACCGCACCGGCGACGATCATCAAGAACCCGATCCAGACCAGATTAATCATCGGCTTGGTAGAGATCTCGATGGAGGCCAGAAGCGGCATGCTGGCCGGTTCTAAAACGAAATGAGCCAGATTTTCACCGGCCTGCAGGTCGAGCAAAATCAATCGGCTGCCATCGGGGAGCATGACCGTAGCCTTCTGGCCATGTTCCTGTGATGGGTTGTAAACCGGCTTCACGGTTGTGGTGTCTAACCCGGATACAACCTTAACGACTGCCCCGACATTCATATCAGGTAGCTCCTCGGTCGGGGAATGGGAAAGAACGACAGAACCGGCGTCAGCCATAATCTTAATCAGTTTGATATAGCCGCCGGAGGGGAACTTCACCGGTTCCGATATAGATGCCGTTCCCTGCGTTGGCAGGTATGTCGGGATAATTGAAGATGTCCTGCCGTTGTAATCGACTTTCAGCCTGGCGCCGATGTCTCCGGTCATACCCTGCTGATGCTCACCCATTTCGAAACTCTCGAAGGTTACCGTGGCATCACTGAGAGTATGCGATTCGCCTTTGGCGAGCTGGAATATTGTCGGCTGGACTTGCGCCAGCCTGCGGGCCCTTTCTTCGGAATCGTATCCTTCGAAGATAACGGTTTTGCCGAACACTCTTTCAGATTCCCCGGCATGGAGTTCAAAAGGCCGGACATCGCCAGGCATCGGATCTGCCAGATTTTCCAGCGAGAGATAGAGATCATGAGAAAGAAATTTCTTTATGTGCGGTGTCCTGGTATATTGCAGTTGATTGCCCCGGCGCATCTCTTTCGATATTGAGTAAGCGTAAATCGTGTTATTGCCCCTGGACAATTCGAAATACGCTGTTTCCTCCTCAGGCGCAGTCCTGGTTGTGCCGGTGAACTTTATTGCGTAACCGAGGGCCGATTTTGAATCGTCTTCGGGAATGGTGAGCTTCTGGGAACTGCCAAAAGTCGACGAGAAAATAAAACCGATCAAAAGAATTGAAAAACCGAGGTGTGTGATATATCCGCCTGACGTCATGAATCTGGCTCTACATCTGTTAACAACAAATATCAGGTTTGTAACGAGTGCGAAGGTGGCGGCGAAGAAAAACAGGAAATAAAGAGACACGATGAGAATTACCCGCGCAGTCAACTGACCCGTTCCGCCATCCGACCAGAACCCGGTTATTTCCCCAAATCCCAGTACGATAAATATCACCGACGCTAAAAGAGCGATAGCGACAGGCAGGATTGATTTCTTTTTCAGAAGGCTGATATCGGTTGTCTTCCAGCCTAAAAGGGCATTGAAGCCGAGAATGACGCCGAATATGATAGAGAATATCAACCCCAGCATATTGTAGTTGCCGGTATCGATCGCCGCGGGCGCCGGTGCAATCTTTGAAAGAAGCGGGATCTGCGACAACAGGCTTGTGATCAGCGGAAAGGAAGTCCAGAACAGCACCAGCAGGGTGAAGGGCAGAAGAAGGACCATGGCCAGAAAGGTCGAGAATTCCTGCGATAGGATCTCAGTTCCGGATGAGGAGGCAACTTTCATTCTATAAGCTCTATAGGCCCAGAGTCCATATGAGATTATTCCGATTACGACAATCGAGGCCCAGAGGAGGTTGTTATATCCGAGATCGACAAAGGAGTGCACGGAGAAATCCGCAAGCACGCCGGATCGCGTCAGGAATGTCCCGTAAACAATCAACAGAAAGAGCGTAATGGCCAAAAATAGATTGGTTCGTCTCCAGGTGCCGCGCGATTTTTCAACCACCATGCCATGAACGAGCGCGATACCGACCAGCCACGGTATCAACGATGCATTCTCCACAGGATCCCAGGCCCAGTAGCCGCCCCAGCCGAGGGTCTCATAAGACCAGTATCCACCGAGGAAGATTCCGAGTCCGAGAGTCACCACCATGAAGGCTGCCCAGGGCATGGTTTGCCTCACCCAGTCATCGTATTTATTCGTGGCCAGAGCAGCCATGGCAAATGCAAACGGAATACAGGCTGCTGCAAACCCGATGAAGACAATGGGCGGATGGATCTGCATCCAGTAGTTTTGCAGAAGCGGATTTAACCCCTGACCATCAACCGGAGTGAAATTCAATTTTTCAAATGGATTTGAGACTATAGTCAAAACCAGAAGAAAAGTCTGTCCAAGAATATAGAAAAACATTACCCAGCCTTCATTTTCCCGGGCTCTGGATTTGACCCAGAATCCCAGGATCAGGCCAAAAACCAGCCACATCAAAAATGTGCCCTGTTGACCTGCCCATAGAGCGCTTAATTTGTAGAAATGTGGCCATTGGTTGCTCAAATCGCTCGACGAATAGCTGGCCACATAGGAATATTGGAACTGGTCTGTGAGGAATAGCTGAAGAAGCTCGATGAAAGCTATTAACACCATCGCGAATAGAAACCAGTATACAATCCTGGCGGTTAAGCGAAACTCTCTAATCCCGACGGCCACCATAAGGTAACCTGCCATGCACAGGATTAAAGGTATTGTGGCCCAGGCCAAGGAAAAGCTGCCTACTTCCATTGCTGCCTCTCGATCAAAGATGTCTTTGCTAAATCTGCCTGAGCAACGTTATGCGCCCGGTTCCAGAAGCTCGTCCTGGTATTTTGACGGGCATTTTACCAAAAGCTTTTCGGCGTGGAAGGTTTCGTTGGAATACCGTCCGATGCAGACCACCGATGTGGCCTGGTCGAAATTGCCGGGTTTGGTGCCGCCGTAAACCACCCTCATCCTGTCGCCGGTATCATCGGTGATGTAAAACGAAAACGTTCCTGATGCTGGATAGTACTCGGTGCCGGTCGGGAGTATTTCGCCCATCACCTGCACGTTGCTTTTGGCCGCTCTGGCTTCGGCGAACCCCACATAGGGAGTGACTCCGCCGCCTCCGATCAGCGACCAGAGACCGACGCCCGCGGCGACCACCACCACCGCTATGGCTATTGCCGTTTTCGCATTTTTATTCATCTTTTTTCATCCTTCTAACTTTAAGATCGAGAGATATGAGGTAACCTCCGAGGGCCACCCATCCCAGTAAGGCCACAAACATCGGTATATAATTAGCCATCCGATAACTCCTTGCTTGATTCGGTTATATCAACCGCCAATTTATTGATCCAGAAAAACAGGCCGACATGCGCCAGGACCGATGGTATCAGAACGATGGCGGTTTTAAATGAGAATGTTATTATTGAACCCTCGCTGACGCCGGTCGGTTTCGGTGATCCGGGATGCAGGCCCGGCATAATTCTCGGCATTATAAAGATGAAAAATATGGTGGCCACAAATCCGAACAGCGAATAGACCGCCGAGAGGTTGGCTTTCTGATCCGGGTCGCCGACTGCCGAACGAAGGGCGAAGTATGCAGCGTATACTAAAAGAAGCATGAATATCGACGTTTCCCGGGGATCCCAATTCCAGTAAGATCCCCATGTATTTTTGGCGAAAATCGACCCGGATATCGCAGCCAGGATGCAGAAGATTATCCCCAGCTTAGCGGATGATACTTCTCTCAAATCGTATTTTAAATCTCTTGTCGAAAGATACCTGATGGCGAAATACATCGCCGTGCCGAATGCTACCACCGTTCCTATAGCCATGGGGAAATGAAAGTAGATTATCCTGAAAACCTCGGGATTGTCCTTAACAGGCGTGGGAGGCGGGAAAATCCAGGCTCCAATGCAAACCCAGGCGATAACCATGAGTATTAATACCTTCCACCACATTTTAATATCCCTTAAACAAATTCATTCGCATTTTGTTTCGGAAAACTAATAATATTCATTTAAATCTGTCAATATCGAATTCCTCGAAAGTAGGCTTTCAACTCTTTATTATTCAAGATGTTACCCCACGACATATTAATCGTTCCAGACGGAGTCGAAAAGCAGAAAACCTAAAACAGTCATGACAATCAGATAGGAAGCCAAAACCTGAAGCTCCATTCCGGCGGCGGAAAAGCTGATGCCCGGCGTCAGAGCCTTCCTCGTGCCAGAGATGGCCATCATCAAAACCGGTAGAAGCAGGGGGAATGATAATACCGCAAACAAAGCGCCTTTCACCGATGCTTTCGAAATGATGGCGGCTACCAGAGTGGTGGTTCCGACCATCCCGAGCGAGCCCAACAAGATGACCGAAAGGAAAAGAGGATAATTGGCGATCTCCAGACTCAGGAAGACGGAAAACAATGGTATGGTAATAAGATTCATGACCGCCAGGAGCACCAGATTAAATATCAGTTTTCCCCCGAAAACGGGTCCGGCAGGGCTATAGAGGCGCAGGGCTACGGCGGTTCTGGATTCCTCCTCCTTGATGAAACTTTGAGCCAGCCCGGAGAGCGATGAGAAATATATCACGATCCAGAGTAATGATGCCTGAAGAATAATCTCTATTTTCCCGCCGGTCTTGGCCAGGGCAAATGAAACTGCGAAGACTGTGACAATCGCGAACAGCAATATGGCATTTATGGCATACCTGGTGCGAAGCTCGCTTTTGATATCTTTGAGGAAAACCGCGAATGATTTACTGATCGAGCCTGATAATTTCGTCTCCATACCTCAATTCCGTTTGCTCGTTGGTGGCCATTACGAGAACGCCATTATGTGATTCTATGATATCGCCGATAAGGCTCTTGCCTTCATCATCGAGATTGGCGGTCGGCTCATCCAGAAGGAGCAGTTTCGGGTCGCGTAGAAGAGCCAGGCAATATTTCAGGCGTTGTTTCATCCCCGATGAATATGATCCAACCAGATCCCGACCTCGCTTATGTAACCCCACTCGATCGAGTCGCACCGATAGTTCATCGATTGAAAAATGCAATCCCGCCACGCCGGCAAAAAACGTTAAGTTTTCAAATGCTGTCAACTCGTCATAGAGAACCAGATCGGGGGAAACGAGACCAATATGAGGTCTGATTTCCAGGGGAGCCAGTTCTTGATCCTCAATCTCAAATGTCACCCTGCCTTTTGTCGGCCTGACGAACCCACAGATAATTCTCACCAGTGTAGACTTACCGGAACCGTTGGGGCCGGTTATGACCAGTCTTTTGCGCTGTTCGATCTCTGCGCTTATGCCAGAAAAAACGGGCCGGCCGGGATAAGATTTGGCCAGCCCGTCGAGAATCAATCTTAAGCCCATATCAACGGGCAAATAAGCAGATTGGAAGCTCTATTTCAAGCGAAATTCTTCACGGGTGGTGTCGGAAGTGATTCATTGCCCTCAGGATGTCGCTCTGCTTCCATCGTGAAGGATGCGTCATTCTTGCTAATTTGAGTTGTCGGGCTTTTCGCTTCACCCCGTTTCGCTCAGAGCCCGACCTATTTTTCTGGTGGTGTCGGAAGCTACTTCCGACACCACGATGATCTTAATCCTCGACGCCGTGGCAATAACCACAGAATCCAACTCCTGCGCTCTGCGTATTCACGTGGCACGAGAAACACTGGAAGGCCGGATCGTCATGCCAGGGTCCGTGCCCCAGATCGTCTATGGATCCCGCGTGTATGGAGGCATCTGTCCCCTGTATGCCATCATTATCAAAATGGCAACCGGATCGGGCGCACGTTGGCGAGTCGGTTGAATGACAGGCAGCGCAGTTTTCGATATCGTTTTCGGCAGACTCACCATGTTCGAATAGCCAGCCGGCCTTTATATGGCTCAGAGGTCTACCAGCCTCTGCCAGATGGCATACCGCACAGAATGTCTGAGTCTCATGGCAACTCTGGCACTCATGCTCCTTGCCGTTGGCCTCGAGCCCATGTGTATAACGATAATTCAGTTCGTGGACTGTCTCCACCAGGTTGTCCCCGGCATGGCACTCACTGCAGAAGGTCTCGGTTTGGTGGCAGGGGGCGCAATGTTCCCCTCCAAGTTCAGCTGAGAACCTATGTTCATGTTTCCATCCGGGATCGTGTATCAACAACGACATCTCTGTTGGCCTGGAATGGCATAGGGAACATTCGGCTGATGCCCCGGCGCCATCGTGGCATCGGAAACAATTATCCATCGCGGGATAATTCGCGGCTGTCAGCTTTGCGGTCGCTTTGTCCAGATCGATATGGCACGAGAGGCATAGATCCGGGTCGATCGGCGATTTCATATGAGCCGCATGCGAAAAGATGATTTCCCGCTCGGGCATTGTCACGCCGGTTGGATCATCCGGGTCGGTATGGCAGAGGGCGCAGTCTTCCGGCGCGTCTTCAATTGAATGGCAATCAGCGCAATTATCATGGCCGGGGATATTCTTATCGGACGATAGACTGCTGGATGGCACTCCATGGCAGGAGATGCAGCCTATTTCTTGATCGACAAAATGAGCCGTGTGATCGAATATCAAATCGGATTCCGATGGCTGGTAAGCCAGAAACGCTAAGAATGTAAGAATGCTTACGATAATTGAACTCATCTCGACTCACCTCCCTCATATCCTTGTGATATTCCTCTGGAAATGAAATTATACTCCGCCCTGATGTAGAATCTGGTGTCGTAGTCGTATCTGATATTTGATAATATCTGCAATTCGGCGCGTGCATGGAGTCCTTTGAATAGTTCGTATTTGCCGCCGATGGCCGTGCTTATCGATGTTTCCGTTTCGTCTTCATCGCTGTTGAGCTTATAGTTGTACATATCGATATTGGCGTACAGATCGAGTTTCGGGTTCATTTCACGAAGGACGAATGCGTATATGCCGAGTTTGGTTCCACCGTAACCGTCGGCGAAAACAACTCCTCCGGATTGACCTTTGTACGAGCCGCCGACCCTGATATTCAACTGGTTGTCATCGTTGTATTTGGTGTAGGAGAAAGATCCCGAGCCGTAAAGAGCGGGGCTGATTTTGTAAACCGGGTTTAATCGTACCTGATGATACGGCCTGGATTTGAAAACCGAGAAAATATTGCTCTGGCCGAATGAGGGTTTGCGATATGTATATTCGAACCTGACAGAATGCCCGCCTTTTAGCTTATAACGCGGCCTGATGCTGAAAAGCTTCATCCTTTCAAACAGCATATCGTAGTCGAGGCGCAGTTCAGTGGAGCACCGGTTCCTCTTGAAGCGAGCATCGAAACCGGCAAGCCTGGAATCCACGTTATCCTGGAAGCCTTTTTCAAGGTATGAAAAATTCAGCTTCAGGTTATTAATAGCGCTGATCTGAAGTCTTCCGCCCCAGGCGTTGCTGTCTTTCCATTCGTTTATTTCATCGTAGTTGAAAAATGATGGACCCGGCGTGGTGCCGGCAAATCCGGCAATCGAAAGCCGCTCCTTGTAGTTGAGTTTCAGCCTGACTCCATCCAGAGTGAAGGCGCTCAAGCCCTCATAGACGAATTGACGCCCGGCCCGGCCCGAAACGATTTTTCTACTGCAGGTATACTGCAGATATGCGCCGTAAACCCGATAGTCGGGATCGTTTGTAAGTTTGTTTGAGATGTCGGATGCCATCCGACCGCGAACGTAAAAAGACAGCCCCGGTGTCAGGGCATCTCTCACGTTCAGCCTGAATCCCTGCTGTGACCTGAGCCGGGATTGATCCTCGGGCAACTTCACACGATACGAATAAAACTCGGTATAGAAATTGCCGTTAACCACCGTCGCCGCTGATGGCGACCAGGCCGCACCGACGATAGCGCCGACCATTATTAAATTAATTGTTTTTCTCAATATCCCTCCCGCGTTTCCAATGTATTTATAATATGGAATTCTGTTCGTCAATAGATTTTTTGACTGAATCGACCATACAGGTCTATAAAGCAAAAACTGCTATATTCTATGAATCCACGAGTCGTCGCACGGATAGTTCTCAGCTTTCCAGATAATAACTCGAAGAAGAGCTATTTAATAACCGAGGCAAGACGTCCCCAGCGAACTCGCTCCGGCAGATGGTAAATATTGTAGGCTATACTCTTGATGTAGGATAATGGATCTGTCGAATAGACGCGGGGGGCGTTTTGATCCGGCGCCCAGGACCAGTGGATAATCATGGCCTTGCCCAGAACCAGCCTGCGGTCGAGGAAACCCCAGAAACGCGAATCGGAGGAATTGTCGCGGTTGTCGCCCATCATGAACAGCTTACCCTCGGGTACCTCTATTACCTCCGTATTGTCCCGCAGGTGAGGTCCCCAGGTGCCCTTATTGGAAAAGGGGAAAACCCTATAGTCTTCAAACTTTGCATGTTCAGGAAAGGGCATAGGTTTGCCGTCAATGTATACCTGCTTATCGACTATCTTTATCTTTTGCCCTTCCACGGCTACGCAACGTTTTATATAGTTTTGTGATTGATCCAACGGGAATTTGAAAATAACGATGTCCCCGGGCTTGGGGTCGGCCAGGGCCGGAAGTTTAATATCTACAAACGGAATAGGCAGGCGCATACCGTAGATGAATTTGTTGGCCAGGAGAAAATCACCTACCAGCAGGGTCTCTTCCATGGAGCTGGATGGTATCTTATACGCTTCCACGACCGAAGTTTTTATCATCAGGGCCAGTATCAGGGCCACGCCCAATGACTTCGTCCAATCCCAGACTGTTTTTAACACCTTTTATCCTCCGGGGTCAAAGAATGAATTTCCCGTTAAAAGCTTCATCTGCAAGATTGCGATTGCATTTTCTTTACTTGTCAAGACGGCCAAATGTTCCGTCAATTTACCAATGGATGATGAAAAAGTCAATTGGACAAATCTATTGATACCGTTACAAGCCATAATTCCGAGACATTTGCTTGCGAGTCATGGTCCGTCTGCACCGGGTCTTGAGATTTACAATGACCGCAGCGATGGCTGGCAGCGGTCACGGCCAGTCGTGACTCGCAGAATAAAGGAGGGAAGATTTAATCTTGAAACCAGGGGCCATTTTATTTATAATCCCTCGGTAGTTACGGAGGTAGAATGTTAAGCACGAGCGATTTCAGAAAGGGAATGAAGCTGGCTATAGAAGGGGAGCTTTATATTATTGTCGATTTTCAGCATGCCAGAACGGCCCAGAGACGGGCCAATGTCTGGACAAAGCTGAAGAATCTCAAAACAGGCCAGGTAATTGAGAAATCTTTTTCCGCCGGCGAGAATTTCGATGAGCCGGATTTCAGCGAACGGCCCATGCAGTATCTTTACAACGACGGCGAGATGTTTCATTTCATGGATTCCAGAACATACGAGCAGACCGCGCTCACGGCGGACCAGATCGGCGACGCCAAAGGGTATCTGCAGGAAAATGTTGAATATAGGATTCTCTTTTTCGAGAGTAACCCCATTTCGATCAATATGCCGGCGGCAGTTGTGCTGAAGGTCGTAGAAGCCGAACCTGGAGTCAAAGGTGATTCGGTCTCGAACCTGACAAAAAACGCCGTGGTTGAAACCGGTTTGCAGGTTAAAGTCCCTCTCTTTATCAAGGTTGGCGAGGCCATCAAGATAGACACCTCCAGCGGCAGATATCTGGAGCGAGCCAACTAAATTAAGCCACAAGATTGGATTTACAGGAGGATCTATTACTGGGGGAAGCTTCCGGCCTGGTCGGCATCGATGAGGCCGGAAAAGGAGACTATTTCGGCCCCCTGGTCATCGCCGCCTGCTATTCCAAAGACGAAATCGATCTGGCATTCGAGGAATTCGGCCTGCGCGAGAGCAAAAAGGTCTCCGACAAACGGACGTTTACGCTGGAGACGCAGATAAAGAGAGTTGCCCAGTTTGCGGTGGTGGCCATCGGCCCGGAAAAATATAACCAGCTCCATTTGAAGATCCGCAACCTCAACAGACTGCTGGCCTGGGGGCATGCCAGGGCGCTGGAAAATCTCCTGGCGAAGGTGAATCCATTGGAGGCGATTGCAGATCAGTTCGGCGATAAAAGATTTATCGAGAACGCCCTGATGCGGAAAGGGAGGGGGATAAAACTCACTCAAAGAACCAAAGCGGAAAACGTGCCGGCTGTGGCGGCGGCATCGATTTTAGCCCGGGCGGAATTCCTGCGCAGGCTCGATAAATTGTCGAAACAGTATTCCATAAAGCTGCCCAAGGGAGCCGGGCCGCCGGTCGATGCAGCGGCAAGAAAGTTCGTCTCCGCCAGGGGTAGAGAGGAGCTTAGCAAGGTTGCCAAGATCCACTTCAAAAACACCAAGAGAATCCTCGATTGAATCGAATCTCAAGGCCATTCTGGAGAATAGAGTCGATGGGGCATCATCCATAGCGGATGCCGTTTTCGAGCTGTTCAATTCCATAATCGAAGACTCCCGGAGACGGCCCATAGGGCGGATGAAGAGGGCTTCCAGGCTCATAAGGGGTCGTTTCTCGCAGATGGCAAATGTCGCCGCGCTACTGGAGTTCGTTGAGAGATCGATAATTGCAAGCACTTCGGATGACTTTATCATAACCCTGGCCGAATTCCGCAAGCGAATTGATGAAAACAAAAAATCGACTATTATGACGACCGCGAATACTCTATCAGGCTACAATACAATTTTCACTCTCTCGAACTCCACCATAATTCGTAAGGCCGTGATTTTTGCAGGAAAGACCGGCTGGAGGGGAACGGTTAAAATTATCGAATCGCGTCCCGGGAATGAAGGCGTCATACTGGCCGATATGCTGGCGAAGGCCGGAATATCCACGACGCTTGCAATTGATACTGCGATGCCTGAGCTCATAAGAGGCTCAGGTGCGGTTTTGCTCGGGGCCGACGCTGTGACGCAGACCTATTTCGTAAATAAGATCGGCTCGCAGATGGCCATCGATTATGCGCGACGATACAATAAGCCGGTGTTCGTGGCGACCGAAATCAGCAAGTTCATATCGAACAGAAAATACAGGTTTGCCCCCGATGAAAATCCGGCCATGGAAATTACCAGAATAAAAAGGAAGCGTCTAAACATCTTAAACAGTTATTTCGAGAAAGTGAAGCCAGCCGGGAGATTTCATTATATCTGCGGGCGAGAGGTATTCTCGCCAGCCAGAGTTAAAAATATCTTGAAACATCAATTATAAATTACTAAACTTTATATTAAGGGTATAGTTTAATAGGACCATTCATGGGGTGTGATTTGCCATGGCAACTCGCTCGACAGGGATAACCATAAACCGCAGGCGATTTCTGCAGGCAACCGGGGTATGTGTCGGCTGCAGCCTGATACCGATGAGTTCGCCGGTCCCGATCCCGTGGCTGCCGGGATCCTCAGGCAACGCCAGCGCCTCCGAGGTTGACCCCTCCAATCTGCACGAGGCGGAGTTCTATAAGAAACTGGAGGAGCGCGAGATAGAATGTGAGCTTTGCCCCCGCAAGTGTCTGGTGGGTGATAAGGAGCGAGGATACTGCGGGGTCAGGGAAAATATCGATGGCGGCTATTATACTCTCGTATACGGCAATCCTTGCTCGGCCAACATAGATCCTATCGAGAAAAAGCCGTTATTCCATTATTTTCCGGGCAGCTATGCATTTTCAATAGCGACCGCCGGTTGCAATCTCAACTGCAAATTCTGTCAGAACTGGCAGATCTCGCAGTTTCGCCCCGAACAGATAAGAAGCATGAATCTTTCTCCGTCCGATGTCGCAGATCAGGCATCCCGGTACGATTGCAGATCGATTGCTTATACCTATTCGGAACCGATCATTTTCTACGAATATATGAGAGATTGTGCCATAGCGGGCAACGAGAAGAAGATCGATTCTGTGATGATATCGGCTGGTTATATACAACCCGAACCGCTCGAAAAGCTTCTGCCGCATCTGGCGGCGGTGAAAATAGATTTAAAGGCATTCACGGAAAAATATTATGCCGAAATCTGCAGCGGGGAGCTTAAACCAATCCTGGACACGCTTCTGATCCTGAGAAAATCCGGGATCTGGTTTGAGATAGTCTATCTGATGCTGCCGACCTTAAATGATGATCCGGCGGAGATTCGGGATCTCTGCCGGTGGATAATAAACGAGTTGGGTCCCGATGTTCCGATTCATTTCACACGATTCTATCCTCATTATCTTTTGACGAACCTGCCGGCTACCCCGGTGAAAAGCCTGGAGAGAGCCCATGAAATCGCCGGAGGGGCGGGGATTAATTTCCCGTATATCGGCAACGTGTATGGCCACGATGCGGAAAACACTTATTGTCCGGGATGTGGGAAGATTATAATCAGAAGGCGAGGCTTTCAGATAGAAAATATCTCGTTAGACGAGGGAACCTGCAGTCATTGCAGGCGAGCCATTCCCGGCGTCTGGTCGTGACCGTTAATTCTTCACGTTCCGCTGACGCTGTTTTCCTCGGCGTCTGCTCCCTGGCTACCCAGACCGTATTTATAAGATTCATATTATCATCGCAGATAGGCGGTGAGCTGTATGCTGCCATAGCAATTGGCGGTTGGATCGGATGGGTCGGCTTCGGCTCTCTCATGGGGCACAGAATACCTCAGCATAAACGGCGGCTGATCTGGCTCTTTTCGTCGCTTGTGAAAATGCCTCTGGCCTTTTTGATATTTCTCTATCCGGGTTTCTTTACCGGCGTTCTGGATCCTTTGAGATTTTTGCCGCTTGCTATATTCGGCATGGCGCCGACGGGAATTCTTTATGGATCTCTATTTCCGCTTCTGATAGGGCCTCAAACCAGGGCATCTCATATCTACAGAAACGAGGCTATAGGCAGCCTGATTGGCGGTCTTTCAGCATCGCTCTGGGTTGTCCTCGGATCGGGTGATTTCGGTTTCTTACTTCTGTTATCCATGCTTGAGTTTTCAAGATTTTTATCTGGCAAAAGATCTCTGCTGATTCTCGGAACTGTTGGAGCTCTCCTCGCGGTTGCTCTCAATCCCTATTTTGACCGTGCCGCTTCGAATATCAGGTGGCCCGGATTCAATACTGTTGACGTTGCACATGGCCTCTCAGGCCGGTGGTCGCTTCTGGCTCGGGGCGATCAGTTGACCGTTATGCACAACGGCCGGCAGATCGGCGTCATTCCTGATAGAGCGTCGACCGAGGAAGCGCTGCTCTGGCCGTTTTTGTTCCACCCTGACGCGGATGATATTCTGCTTATCGGATATGAGGGTACGCAGATTGGCGAGTATCTGCCATCGGGAGTGAAGCCCCTGATATTATATAGCGATAGGGCATATACGAGATTGAATGTACCGGATCTATCGCAATACGAAATAGGAGATCCACTCTCGTTGGCGACACAACGCCGATTTGATATCGTATCGGTTTTGCTTTATGGTGCTGGTAATATTTATGATTACAGGATGGAAACCGATCTCTTTTTCGAACGCTGCGCAGGTTTTTTAAATGACGATGGTATCCTTTACGTCAGCACCATCTCCGATGAGAATTATTTGTCGCCCGCTCTGGCAGATTATCTGTCTTCCCTTAAGAATACCTTAAGTGGTTTATTCGATTCGATTGTGGCTATCCCCGGAGCAAGAGTCGGTTTCGTTTGTTTCAAAGATGCCGGGAAGCGGGTGGAATCGGAGGATCTGTTTGCGGGATTTCAGCAGATGAACATTGAATCACCGTATTTCAATTATCCTTTGATCATCAACAGGCTGGCGGAGTTTCGCATATCGAATCTCGAGAATGCGCTGGATGAGGCTGCGCATCCCAATGGCGTGCTGAAACCGATGTCTGTTCTTCGCTACCTGAACTGGCAAGGGTCGGCTTTTGGGGCGGCGGGATCGGTCTTCGATATTTACGCACGTCCTTACGTTTTGATTGTATTCATATTGTTGATAATTATCCCCCTATTTTTGGCGGCATTAAGGCGGATTCGATTTTCATCGATTTTCGGCGTTACCGGCCTGGGTTTTATAGGCATGTCTTTCGAGATCGCGATTATCTATCTTTTCCAGACCCTGTTTGGTTCTCTTCATCTGCATTTAGGCATGATCCTGGCCATCTTCATGGCCGGGCTGGCTGTGGGAGCGACATATTCGCGGCGGTTGAAGCCGCTAATCTTAATAACACCTATCCTGCTGGCGGCCATTGCCGTGCCGGTTGCCTTCGCTATCGTTAAATTGGATTTGGGCTTGATATTTGCTTATATTTTGCTTTATATGTCATCGTTGGCGGCCGGGTTTTCCACCGGAGGAGGTTTTGCAGCCTTCACGGATCGATCGGGGGATGCCCCCAGGGTCGGGGCAACCCTTTATGGCGCAGACCTTTACGGCGCTCTCCTGGCAGCCGTTTTCGGGCCCGGTATTCTGATGTCTTTAGGAACGATATTTCTGATGGTTGCCCTTGCGATTGTAAGTTTAGCGATTCTGGCAACTTTGATCTTTGAATAGAGTAAAAAAGGGAAACAGAATAGCCTTAGTGGTTGTTCTTTTTTTTGGATAGGAATAATAATCTGATATCGTCGGAGGAAGCATGAAGAGCAAATTCAAAATCGGGATGGCAACAGTCGTGCTGATTAGCCTTGTAGCGTTTTTTACCATATCGTTCGCCCAGAGTTCGGGAGATTCCATATACTCGCTGGTCAAACTCTCGTCGGATATCGCTTTCAAAATAAACGCCCGCTACGTGGACAAACTCGATATAAAAGACCTGATATTCTCCGGCATTCGGGGGATGATCGATAGGCTCGACCCGTTTTCCGAATTCATGGAGAGGAAAGATTTCGAACAGCTGATGGAGCAGACGTCGGGGAAATATTCCGGCCTCGGTATGACCATATTTCTTAAAGATAACTGGGTAACCGTTGTATCGCCCATGGAGGGAACTCCAGCTTACAGGATGGGTCTGCGGGCCGGAGACCGGATCGTCAAGATCGATGATAGAAGCAGCAAGGATATGTCCACACGGGAGGCATCGAACCTGATGCGGGGCGAAGCCGGCACGAAAGTCACCTTAACGATAGAACGGGAAGGCGTCGATGAGCCGCTCGAATATACGATAGAGAGGGCGGTTATCACCATCAAGATGGTTCCATTCGCCGGGGTTATTGAAGAGAGTGGTAAAAAGATAGGCTATATCCGCCTGGCCAGGTTTGGAGAAGAAGCCGATAACGAACTTGAGGCCGCTATCACAGAGGTTACAGGCGAAAATATCGACGGTTTGATTTTCGATCTTCGTTCCAATGGCGGCGGTCTTCTAAATCAGGCGGTCAAGGTATCGAACCATTTCCTGCCCAAGGGTTCCGAGATTGTTTATACCAAAGGAAGGGACAACAAACAGAATCGGACTCATTTCGCAAGCCACGACTCGGACATTCCCGATATTCCGATCGTGGTCTTGGTTAATGAGATGTCAGCCTCGGCATCGGAAATTGTGGCCGGCGCCATTCAGGATTCGGATCGCGGTGTTATAGTGGGAAATACCACGTTCGGCAAAGGGCTCGTCCAACAGATCTATCAATTATCCGAGGGTGCCGCCTTGAAGCTTACCACCGCAAAATGGCACGTACCATCGGGCAGATGCATACAGAAGGACTCTCGATCCACTCGTCATCCGGAGGAGCTGGTTGAGGCTGACTCGGTGGAAGTCGATTCGAGCATGCTTGAGATCTTTTACACCAAGGGCGGCAGAATAGTATATGGCGGCGGGGGTATTAACCCGGACATAATCGTGGAACGGGAAAAACTTTCGCCGATGGCGATAAATCTCGATAGGCTTTCAACGTTTTTCGATTTCTCTATTACCTACACCACCAAACATCCCGATCTGCCGGAGGATTTCTCTGTCACGGATGAGATGCTCGAGGAGTTCGGGGAATTCTTAAAGGAAAAGGAATTTACATTCAAAAGCCCCCTTGAAAAGGCCTTTGATGACCTCGAAAGGATCGTCGATGAAACCGAGAAAAAAGAACAGTTTTCAGAAGAACTTGCCCGAATACATGAATTGATCGAGACCGATAAAGAACAGGAGTTTTTCAGGAACATCGACTACATAAAGCGTGGAATCAAGCGTGATATACTAACCAGGCTTTACGGGGAATCCGCTGTCTACGAACAGATAGTCCTTGAAACCGATCCTAATGTTTTGAAGGCAGTGGAGATTCTCACGTCGCCCGGCGAATATGCCGGGATTCTTGGGGGATGAGAGCCGGCGCGTTTTGAGCAGAAATTGGCCGATCCATCTCGGATCGGCCTTTTTTAATCTTCTTCCAGTGGCGCCTTCAGAATAGATATGATCTCCGGAGCCCGAATTGTAGGGGCTTTCCGACCATAGCCAAAATGGCATCTTGATACGACATCTCAACCCTTTAATCGCAGTACAGTTACGAAACCATCCTGGAGAAATTGACGAAAAAACTGCTTGACAAAATACGAATGCTAAAATAAAATTGCGAAAATTTAGTACCGGAGGGGGAGCCGAGGTAATTTTGGCTCAGGTATTTATGTCCCCCACCCTGTAGTATTTGTTCAAAAGCTTTAGAGAGGTTTAACCGGCGGGTCGTCAAGTTCTTATTCTGCCGGCAGAGCGGTCGTTCCTTCAAAGGGAGGGGAAGGTGTTATGATTACCGTTGAAAAAGCCCTGCAAATCGTGCTTGATCATGCTCGTATTCTGGAGCCGACGAACGTCCCTATTCTCCGGGCGATTGGCATGGTTCTGGCCGAAGATATCGTTTCCTCGGAAGACATTCCTCCCTATGATATGGCTACCATCGAGGGATTCGCTCTCAGGAGCGCAGACATAGTCAACAGCGATCGATCCAGGCCTGCGACTCTTATTCTGGACGGTGAGGTAAAGGCGGGGGATCGTTGGGATCATGTTATTCAATCCGGTCACGCTTTGAAGGTGGCGGCCGGGGGCCCACTCCCTGAAGGGGTGGATTCGGTCATTTCATCGGATCATGCCGTGAGAGAAAGCGCCAAAAAGGTCAGGATTTACAGTTCTCAAAAACCAGGCGAGCATATTTTCATCAAAGGGGCGGATATCGAGGCCGGCTCGACCGTGCTTCCCCAGGGCAAGATTCTCAGCGCCGCAGATATCGGTGTCCTGGGAGCAATAGGCAGAAGCGAGGTTCTCTGTTATCGTAAGCCCCGTGTCTCTTTCTTTGCATCGGGGAATGATCTCATCTCTCCGGACGGCCCTCCGCAACTGGGAAAACTAAGGGCGGGTAATACCTGTACTCTGCAAATTCAGCTCTCCGAATACGGTGCGGAGCCGATAAATCTCGGAATATTCGAGGTTAATCCGGACAATGTAGCGGGCAGGGTAAAGATGGCGATGGAGAGCGATATGCTAATCGCAACAGCAGGCTCATCGTTTTCGGATTTCGATGCTATGAAAGCGATGCTCCAGCGGGTCGGGATGGATCTGAAGTTCTGGAGGGTGGCCATCAGGCCGGGCAAGCCCCTGATCTTCGGCACTTTCAATGGTGTGCCCATTTTTGGCCTTTCAAGCAACATTCTTTCTTCTATGGTCGTATTGGAGCAATTCATCAGGCCTGCAATAATGAAAATGCAGGGTAGACGGGAGCTTCGGAGGGCGGAGGTGGTGGCCCGTCTGGGGAAGGATCTCAACGGGGGCGGCGGTATCACGCATTTTGTCCGGGCTGAGGTTCGTGTTACCGATGATGGTTTCATGGCCATGCCCGCCGGATCTCGCAACTCGCCGTCCGTTAGAGCGTTCTCTACTGCAAACGGGTTTATCGTGATGCCGCCGGAGGTCGAGCATATACGCGCCGGTGAGATGGTGAAAGTTCAGATAGTATCGGACCCATCGAATCTGAATTGAGATAGATGTTCATCGGACATACTGGCCCTTGCCGGATTATAGGTTTTGTAGCTCGGCCTCGGAGCATAGCGAGAAGGCCGACATTCTTGAAGGGGTGTCTTTGTCGGTTTTCTCATTTCAATCGGAAGCCGACCTGCAGGCCAATAGCCGGTTGCGGGACTGGAAAGTCCCGCCTATCAACCTTAATTCTCCGTGCGACGTCGGGAACCCCTTCCAGACACTATTCTTCTGGCAGGAAAGGATTCCTACGAGCGCCGAGAGATTGTTTAATGTCGGGTCTCTCATTTCGTTCGAAATCGACCTACCAGCTATAACCTGCTATCGGATTTTCGTTGTAGGCGGCCAATTTATTGGCCGCAAGTTGTTGGCGGCATGCTACGCGTCGGCATTAAAATGCCGACCTACTTCTTTTGTTCTCAGATGGTACCCTGGTTCACCGCAACTCGTTTGAGCTGAAGATGAATGGTGAGATTAAGTGATGCTTTCTTCCCCGCTACGGTGCTTCTCTTGTAGGAATTGAGCTTTCTTATACATTCATCAACTGCAACATTGAGCTTGAGTGCTTCCTCAAATGTAAGGTGTATGTTGAGGACCTTGGTTTTGGTAGATAACGTTGTCCGCTTTGGCTGTATCTTGGCGTATCTGCAGGTTCCGAATGTGTATGTTTTCTTTGAGGATTGCTTTTTCTTACTATTGGCCATAGCATGTACCCCTTTCTTAATCTTGCTACAACTATTGATTATTTGGTTTCCCCTTGAATACTCTTTCCGGCTTTGTAGCCAGTATAAATATCTCTCTCTTACTCTTCTTGTGCTTTTTTAATTTCTGATTCGGATATAGAAAATATATTCATTGTCTCTTATATGTTTAACAAAAGACCTAAAAGCAACAAAAAAACACGCCAAAATTGATTAAGGCGGTTTTTCAATTTAACTCGGCGGCGTCTATTTACTCCGGCCTTGCGCGGGATTTTCCTTTATAAAATAACAATATATGCAGTCCCAAAAGCAGCATCCCGATATCCTCGATTATGCGCAACACGAGATTGGATTTAACTGCAGTGGAGGTTGTAAAACAGCCGCAGGCCACGTTTATACCCCTGATGGCGGTTATGGTCAATAGGGCGGCGAAGAATACGAGTAAAACACTTATCACAAGGCTTGAGCCTTTCACACGATATCCTATGATCAACAGCAGTCCCGCCAACAGTTCCATCCAGGGTAAGATCACGGCGAAAAAGTTAATCAGATCCGGGGGCGTGAGACGATAATGATGTATCACCTGGGCGAATGCCAGGGGTTGCATGATTTTATCGGTACTGGCGTATATAAATAAGGCGCCGAGTATTATCCGCGAGATAAGTAGAATCGATGGTTTTTGCAAAAACCGGTTAATCATCATCCAGTTCCGAAATCTCAACCGGCAGACCGGCCTCGTTCCATATCTGCCAGCCCCTGAAAAATACATACGATTTTTCAAAACCCTGATATTTAAGATCGCGAGCGAGGAAAAGGGAGAGCTCGCAATCGATTCCCCCGCAATAGGCGATAATCTCCTTATCTGGATTCAGTAGCGGTCTTACATCCTCCCAATACTCCTCCATCCAGTCAAAGGGCAGATTGACGGCTCCCTTTATATGTCCTTCTTCATATTCGAAAGGATCGCGGGCATCGAGAAATATAGCCTCCCCGCCGAGATAAAGATTATAGGCATCTTCCAGAGTCAGCAGGGAGTCGCCTTCTTCATAGGATAAGGGAAATTCGGGTTCGACGCGCTGGCGGTTATCCGGCCACGGAGTATCCAGAGGCAACCCGCCCAGGGCAGCAAAACTTCGGATACCATTTACCGCCAGCCCGAGGGCGGCGGCGATGGCGGCGATCAAAATCGCATCCCTCAAAATCCTCACGCGCATAAAATATCGGTTGATTTTATTTTGTCAAGGATAACCGGCTATGCTTATACGGCGTATAGAGTTTCCAAAATCGATGTTGACAATTCCATTTACTTATGTAAATTCTATCGATAGGGTAGCCATGATCTACAGACAGGTCCTGATCTTAAATCAAAATTTCGAGCCGCTTTCTGTTTGCACAGTGAAGCGCGCCGTAATAATGACGTATCTGGGAAAGGCGCAGATAGTCGAAACGCTGGACGGCCATACTTTGAGGTCTCAGAGGTTCGAGATATCTGTACCGTCGGTTATCCGTCTGGAATATTACGTCAAGGTCCCCGTCAAGAGAATCATGTTGACTCGCAAGAATATAGTAAAGCGGGATGGAGGCCGCTGCCAGTATTGCGGCAGGAAAAGGGGGCAGATGACAGTTGATCACGTGGTCCCCAAGATATATGGAGGCGAAGATACCTGGGAGAACCTGGTTTGCGCCTGCCATGACTGTAATAATAAAAAGGGGCATCACTACCCTGACCAGGTGGGTCTGAGGCTGGTCAGGAAGCCTCGCAGGCCCAACCATATCACATTCATCCGGCAGTTCATCGGTGTCTCCGATAACCGCTGGCGGCAATATCTCTTCATGGATTAATGATCGGGAGAAAGCGAGCACCCACCAGGCCCGGAATCGGCCTTACGGCCATTTCGACCGAACTCAGGCGGGATGGGGATTATAGACCATATCCACAATATTCGCGGTGGGATTATTGACTTAACCTGGATAAACGGAGGAATATTTGGGCGGCAAAAGGATCATACTCTCCGGCGTTCAGCCAACGGGAAAGCTGCATCTGGGCAACTACGAGGGTGCTTTGAGGAATTGGGTAACCCTGCAGGATGAGTACAGGATGCACATTTGTGTCGTGGACTGGCATTCGCTTACATCGGATTTTGACGACACCGCCGGACTCCAGGATAGAATCCTCGAAACGACCATAGATTTTCTGGCCGCCGGGTTGGATCCGGAGAAGTGTTCTATGTTTGTGCAATCCGATGTTAAGGAGCATGCAGAGCTGCATTTGCTTTTTTCGATGCTGATACCGATATCGTGGCTGGAGAGGGTGCCGTCCTATAAGGAGAAATCTGAATCACTGGGATTGGATACTTACGGCTTTCTTGGCTATCCCTTGCTCCAGGCCGCCGATATTCTCATATATAAGGCTGACGCCGTTCCGGTTGGCAAAGACCAGCTGCCGCATATCGAGCTTACGCGGGAGGTAGCCCGGCGATTCAACAACCTTTACGGAAATGTGTTTCCCGAACCGGAATCTCTCCTCTCAGAGTTTCCTGCCATTCCGGGTATCGACGGGCGCAAGATGAGCAAATCTTACGACAACGATATTAAGCTTGCCGATTCCCCCGAGGAGACCGCCGCCAGGATAAAAAAGATGATCACCGATCCTCAGAAGATATATAAAGGCGATCCGGGGCGACCTGAGATCTGCCCTGTATATGCCCTCCACAAGGTCTACACCGGCGATACCAAAGATATCTATGAGGGATGCGTTTCGGGGTCGCTTGGCTGTGTCGAGGACAAAAAGCGGGTGGCGGAGAATATCAATAATGTTCTGGCGCCGCTCCGGGCAAAGAGAAAAGAACTTGAAAAAGATAAAGGATATGTCTTAAGAATACTCAAAAGGGGTGCGCAGGAAGCCCGCGAACGTGCCCGGGCGACGATGGATGATGTTAGAAAGGCTATGAATCTGGCGAGGGGAAATGCCTGATACAATTGTCGATAGAGCCGCCGAACTCGTATTCGAACTCGGGAGTTTCGACGGCCCGCTGGATCTACTTTTATATCTCATTAAAAAAGATGAAGTGGATATATACGATATCCCGATCGCCGAGATTACAAGACAATATCTGTCATATCTCGAAGCCTGCCGCGAGCTGAACCTCGAAATCGCCGGCGAATTTTTATATATGGCGGCGGCTCTCATAAGAATCAAGGCCCAGATGTTGCTTCCCAGGCCCGGAGATGACGAGCAGTGGGAAGACCCCAGGACCGAGCTTGTCAGTGCCCTGCAAGAATATAAGAATTTTAAGAACGTTTCCTCTGCACTCGAAGAGATGGCGATTAGCCAGCAACAACGATATCCCAGAAGAGACTATACCCTATATGATATCCCCCCGCCCGAATCCGAGCTGGTCAAGGTGGATCTGACGACGCTGATGATCGCTTTTGGCGATCTAATGAGTAAAGTCGAGACGGAATCATCCTACGAGCTGGAACCACTTGAGATTACGGTCGAGGCGCGAAGAGATCAAATATTATCACTCTTCGAACAGACGGACTCGATGGAATTCGATGAGCTCTTCAAGGACGACTTTAGAAAAATCGTAATGGTGGTAACATTTATCGCTCTTCTGGAGTTGGTTAAATTAGGGGTTTTAAGGGTTGAACAGGCTGAACGATTCTCAACCATAAGAGTCTATAAGCGTTCACCCATGCCCGTTGACGCACCGGAGAATTGATGCGAGCGATCACGATCATAGTTTCCATTTTCTTTGCCCTGGAAGCGGATGTTTTCGCCTGTGCGACTGCGGATTTAATTTCAAGGTTAAGCTGCTCCGGCGGCGATGGATTGATTCTCATCCGGCCGGACATGCAGCATAGCTGGGCTACCCCTGATGGTATTTTCCGGATCCATTACGATACCGAAGGGCCTCGTGCCGTCTACCATCCTGATGAGGATATCGATCCGCCCGACGGTATTCCGGATTATGTAAACAGGCTTTCTGAATTCTTGCATCATTCGCATCAGGTTTTTATCGTCGAATTGGGTTATGATCCCCCTCCTTTCGACGGTGATGAAGGCGGAGACTCGCTCTACGATATTTACATAACTGAAGTGCCGGCATTGACTTCACCCGAAAGCCCATCAAATCAATATCCTGGTAGACCCGCTTACACATCATATATACAACTTGGCAAGGACATGCGCACCCCGCGCTACCCCGATGATCCATATCCTTTTCTAAAAGTCTCCGCCGCTCACGAGTATTTCCATGCGGTTCAGTTTGCCTATCGAGCATATTCTACGGATGCCACGCCGTGGTGGTTCGAGTCGTGCGCGGCCTGGGCCGAGGAGATGGTTTTCGATGATATAAACGATGTGTATTATGATCTGCCTGATTATCTGCCGCAGCTTCATCTTTCCCTCTATCAGACTGAGGGGTTGTTTATCTATGGTGCGTGGTTATTCCCTCAGTTTCTTTCGGAAAAAATCGGTCCCTGGATAATCAGGAGGTGCTGGGAAAAGTTCGCATCCTTCAGTTTCGCGATGGAGGCGGTAAGACTGGCTTTTGATGAATTTGAACTTGACTTCAATGACGAATACTGCCGGCATATCATCTGGAACTATTTTACCGGCCCGAATTATCGTCCCGGTTTTTATGAGGAAGCGGCTTTTTTCAACGAGACCGTTTACGAAGCCCGGATACATTATAGTTATCCTGTCGAATGGATGGAACAGCCGCTGGACCAGCAAAATGTTTCGGGAGCCTATATAGATTTTCAGAAGCCCGAAATAAATAAGGGTGCCCTGGTAATTGAATATTACAATCCCACTGACGATGATCAATCGGTTTGCGTTGTTGCGGTTCGAAATTCATCAAGAGTGGAATATGAAATTTACAAGGTTCAAAATCGGGTGCATACTACTTTTGCGGTCATCGATTTCGCCGAATGCGAGAAAGTCATTATGATGCCGGTATGGCGGTACGAGGGACTTCCCATAGGGGGGACAACCTCTTATTTATATAGGGCGCACATTGACAGTAATCATACTTTCATTGCCGGCGATTGCCCCAGCCCGACAGAATTCGAGCTTAAAGGGGCGTTTCCGAATCCCTTCAATCGGTCGGTGTCAATTGTATTCGACACTCCTGATAGAGACAGGTATGAGATCAGGATATACGATATTGGAGGCCGTCTTATCTCGAGCAGTCAAGGATGGTGCGATCCGGGCTTGAATCGGCTGAACTGGACGGCTCCGGCGGATCTTGCGGGAGGCATCTTACTGTACGAGGTGGAGCTGGGATTATCAAAGCAACAAGGGAAAATGTTATATTTGAAATAGGAGCCGGGATTGCAGGACGAGCGGGATATCAAAGAATCATTAGAAACCGGGGAATTCGAAAACAGATTTTCGGATCTTCTTGAAAGTGAGTCGGCCACGGCGGTCGAGGCTTTGCTTTTTGCTTCGCCGCAGCCGTTGAGCGACAGAGAAATCGGTCGCATTATAGGGCGTGATAAGCGAAAGGTGGCCGCCATAATCGAGCAGCTAAATCAAAAATATATCGAATGGGGGAGATCCTTCCGAATCGAAGAATTCGGCGATAAATATAGATTTTTCACGCTCCCGGAATTCGACCGCTATATCAAGCGCCTGGCCGAGATTCCGCGGCCAGTCAAGCTTTCCAGGGCAGCGCTGGAGGTTCTTTCTATCGTGGCTTATAAACAGCCGGTGGTCAAATCGGAGATCGAGCGTATCAGGGGTGTAAATCCCGACGGCGTGATACGGACTCTGCTCGAGAGGGGCCTGATAGAAGTGCGCGGTAGATCCGACGGCCCGGGACGGCCATTACTATACGGAACGACCAGAGATTTCCTGGAGTTTTTCGGCATTTCCGACCTTTCGGAGCTGCCGATTCCTGATACGGCCGGTGATAAAGGTACGGATAAGAAATTGGTTATGAGAAGGCCTCCTGAGGAAACCGAATCGACGGCGCCAGCCGATGAGACTGAATAAATTTCTTGCCAAAGCCGGTATAGCATCCCGCAGAGCAGCCGATCTGCTGCTGGAGCAGAAGCGCATCGCTGTCAATGGCAAGATCGTAACCACACTCGGCAGCGTTGTGGACGAGACGGCTGATGAGATCACTTTCGATGGCAAACCGGTCACACTGCCCGAGGAATTCGTTTATATTTTGTTAAACAAACCGGTCGGCTATCTGGTAACCTGTAAGGACAACTTCAGGCGCCCTATTGTGCTCGATCTGGTCAAGAAATACCGGCAGCTGGTGCGTCCGGTGGGCCGTCTCGACTTAGATTCCTCCGGGCTTTTGCTTCTCACAGACGATGGTCAATTGGCTTTCAGGTTAACGCACCCTCGATATAAGATCGATAAGAAATATCTGGTGAAATGCGAGGGTTTTATTCCAGATGAGAAGATCGAAAAGCTCCGAAACGGTATAGAGCTTGACGATGGTGTAACCTGGCCGGCGGAGGTTGAATTAATATCGCGCACCAAGAAATCCAGTAGATTATATATGACTATTCATGAAGGACGAAAGCGTCAGATAAGGCGAATGTGCCGGGTCATAGGGCATTCCGTAATAACCCTGCAGAGGGTGGAATACGGCGGAATCAAACTGAGCAGCCTGAAGGCGGGAGCATATCGCCGTCTGAAGCAACAGGAAGTTGAAATGTTGAAATCATCGGTCGGCCTATGAGAAAGCATAGCGTTATAGCTATAGATGGGCCTGCCGGTTCCGGTAAAAGCAGCACGGCCAGGCTCCTGGCCCAAAGGCTGGGATTTACCTATCTCGATACCGGAGCAATGTATCGCAGCGTGACCCTGGCCGCCATGGATAAAGGAATAGATTTAAACGACGAAGCGCAGGTAATAGATATCGCAGGGAAAGTGAAGATCAAAATCGTTCCCGGAGAGAATGAAGATAGATTTTTCCTCGACGGTAAAGAAGTCACTCTGCTGATCCGCGAACCGAGGATTGATGCCGGAGTCTCGCTGGTATCGTCCTATAAAGGGGTCAGAGAAAAAATGGTTGAGCTTCAGCGGAAATTCGCACGGAAGGCCGATATCGTGGCCGAGGGAAGGGACATGGGAACGGTCGTGTTTCCTGATGCTGACTTGAAAATCTTTCTGGTTGCCGATCTGCAGACCAGGTCGATAAGACGGTGCCGTCAGCTGGATGGAGTCGGCATAACGACCTCCATAGAGGAGCAAGCGGCGTCGCTTTCATCAAGAGATCTCTTTGATTCGGGACGGGATCACTCACCTTTGAAGAAGGCCGATGACGCCATCAAGATAGATACCACCGACATGTCGCTAAACGGTCAGGTGGAAAAGGTTTATGAATTAGCCTGCGAAAAGCTGGGAATATCGTGAAACCGTTTTATAGAATCTGCTGGATTATTATCAGGACATTTCTTGTTCTCTATTGCCGCCTGAGGATTAACGGCAGGGAGAACATACCGTCTAAGGGCGGCATCATTATAGCCTCCAATCATATCGCCGCGGGCGATCCGCCGTTCGTGGGTTCCTCCCTGGGGCGGGAAGTATATTTCCTGGCTAAAAGAGAGCTTTTCAAAAATCCGATTTTGAGAACCTTGATCAAAAACTTAAACGCCATTCCGGTAAACAGAGGCGTTTTCGACCGCAACGCTCTGGTTCGGTCGGAGGAGATCCTTCAGAAAGGTTTCGGGCTGATATTATTCCCCGAGGGAACCCGCAGCAAAACCGGCGAGCTGGGGCGCGGGAAACCGGGTATCGGAATGCTGGCCCGCCACGCTATGGTCTCCATCGTGCCGGCCTACATCGAAAACTCCAACCGTTTTCTGCGATTGCCGTTCACCGGGAAGAGGCTGGTGATAAGTTTTGGCAAGCCTCTTACTCCGGAATGGCTCTCGAAGACCTCGGATGATAAAGATGGATATAGAGCCATCGTAGCGGAGGTCATGGAGAGAATCCGGCTTTTGAAAGAAGAAGCAGCTTTAAGCCGTTCTCCGATCTCCAAATAGATGCAAAAAACATTTGCCAGGCATTGGGAATTTCTTATATTGTTTTTCAATAATCTCCCGATAATCTTAAATTGGGGGACCCCTCAGGGGGAATTGATTTTGTGCTAAGGAGGATTTGTAGGAATGCCAGCAAAGAAAAAGGCTGCAGAGAAGAAAGCGTCGGTAAAGACTAAAACGGGAGGTGGTGCCAAGAGCAGAACGGCTAAAGCCAGAGCGGAATCACGCGAGAAAGCCACCGCAAAGAAAGCTGTGAAGGCGACAGCCGCAGCCAGGAAAACCAAAAAAGCGGTAAGGAAAACCCGGACTAAAGTTGCTCGCCAGAAGGTCAAAAAGGTTGAAATCGAACCCGTCTTGACCGCAGAAGATATCGAAATGCAGGAATACTCCCCGGAGGAGTTTGATCAGCAATTGAAAATGTATGAGGGCACCCTGCAGGATATCAGAGAGGGCGAGGTTGTTGAAGGCACGGTCATGGGCGTTACCCGCGACGATATTATTGTCGATGTTGGCTTCAAGTCGGAGGGTATTATATCGATTTCCGAATTTCCGGAGCCGATAAACGTGCAGGTCGGGGAGAAAATCGACGTTTACCTGGATGCCATAGAGAACAATGATGGCCAGCTTGTCTTATCCAAGCAGAAGGCCGACTTCATGCGGGTTTGGGACAATATAAAGGAAGCCCACGACGCCGGCCAGACCGTCGAAGGCAAAGTCATGCGGCGCATTAAAGGGGGTATGGTTATCGATCTCTTCGGGGTAGAGGCCTTCCTTCCGGGTTCGCAAATCGCCCTGCGGCAGGTTCCCGATTTCAATGCCTTGCTTGGCACGGCCATGGAACTGAAAATCATCAAGATCAACAAGAGCCGCAGAAATATCGTGGTTTCGCGTCGGGTGGTCCTTGAGCGAGAACGTGAAAAAATGCGTGACCAGTTACTGAAGGAAATTGAGCCTGGACAGGTTCGCAAGGGTGTCATCAAGAATATCACCGATTTTGGTGTTTTCATCGACCTCGGCGGAGTGGACGGGCTTTTGCATATAACCGATATGTCATGGGGGAGGATCAATCACCCTTCGGAGGTCGTTCAGCTTCAGCAGGATATAGACGTCAAGATTCTGGATTTCGACAAGTCCAGCGGCAGGATCTCCCTGGGTCTGAAGCAGCTTACTCCTTATCCGTGGGAGAAGGTTGACGAGAAGTTCCCCGTGGGAAGCCGTATCACCGGAAGGGTCGTATCCATTACCGACTACGGCGCTTTCATCGAGTTGGAAAAGGGAATTGAGGGACTCATTCATATTTCTGAGATGTCCTGGACACAGCATATCAAACATCCATCGAAACTGCTAAACGCCGGGGATAACGTGGAGGCGATTGTTCTCTCGGTAGATAAGGAAAATGAAAAGATCTCTCTGGGCTTGAAACAGCTTGAACCGGATCCCTGGGAGACCCTTGATCTGAAGTATCCGGTGGGTACCAAGGTGATCGGCAAAGTGCGAAATTTGACGACGTTCGGCGCTTTTGTCGAGATTGAAGAGGGAATTGACGGCCTCGTGCATATCTCGGATATGTCCTGGACCAAGAGGATTCAGCACCCGTCTGAAATCATGAACCGGGGAGATAGGGTCGAGGTGATCATACTGGGAATAGATAAAGAGAACCGCCGGATCTCGCTCGGGCACAAGCAGGTTAAGCAGGACCCCTGGCCGGAGCTGCAGATGAACTACGCTGTCAGCACGGAGACCATGGGTATCATATCGAGGTTGCTTGACAGGGGAGTTATAGTCAACCTCACCGGTGATGTCGAGGGTTTCGTGCCCGCCAATCAACTTGGGAAGCGAGACATGAGTCGGCCTGCAGATGCATTTTCGGAGGGGGACGAGCTGCCTTTAAGAGTTATAGAGTTCGATACTCATAACAGACGAATCATCCTCTCTGTCGAAGCCTATTTCTCCGGCCGCGAAAAAGAGGAGATGGAGGCATACATAGCGAAGCATCCGACGAAAGCAGTACCCGTCTCCGATATCGTGGAAGACAAAGAGGGAATAGATATAATACCGCCTGAAAGTGAGCCTCCAGCCGAGACGAAAATAGCGGATCAGCCAGCGGCCGAAGAGCCTGTCGAAAAGCCACTGGAGGAAAAACCTGCGGACGAGGCCAAGCCGGAAGAGCCTGTTGAAAAGCCTCTGGATGAAAAACCTGCGGACGAGGCCAGGCCGGAAGAGCCTGTCGAAAAGCCACTGGAGGAAAAACCTGCGGACGAGGCCAAGCCGG
>CBEWDL010000008.1:0-37336 GCA_965555375.1 uncultured bacterium | reverse complement strand
GATCGGAACGCTAATGGCGGGAGACATAGGCGCCCTGGTGAAATTGAAATCGACGCATTCTGGTCATACCCTCTGCGATAAGAAAGATCCAATCCAATACGAACCAGCGGAAGTGCCCGGGGCGGTAATCAGGATGTCCATCAGGGCCAAGGCCAAAGGCGATGAAGAAAAAATCGCCAGCGGCCTGGCACGTTTAAAGGAAGAAGACCCCTCCATCAAGGTCGTGGTCGACAGCGAAATCAAGCAGACCCTAATTTCGGGCCAGGGAGAACTGCACCTGGAGGTCATTGTCGACCGATTGAAGCGGAAGTATGGAGTCGATGTCGAATTGGAAAAGCCCCGGGTTCCGTACCGGGAAACCATCAAGAGTAAAGTCGAGGTTCAGGGCAAATACAAAAAGCAGACCGGCGGGCGTGGGCAATACGGAGACTGCTGGCTCAAACTCGAACCTTTGCCGAGAGGTACGGACTTCGAGTTTGTCAATGCCATAGCGGGTGGCATTATCCCCACCAAGTATATACCATCGGTTGGAAAAGGTATACAGGAAGCGAGGGATTCCGGAGGTCTTTCCGGCAGCCGCGTTGTCGATATCAAAGTCACGGTTTACGATGGTTCGTACCACACCGTCGATTCATCCGATATGGCTTTCAAGATTGCCGGTTCCATGGCATTCAAGGACGGCTTTTTAAAGGCCGATCCTTACCTCCTCGAACCGATCTATAATATCGAGGTGATCGTGCCGGAGGACTACATGGGCGATGTAATGGGAGACATATCGGCACGTCGCGGCAAAATCATGGGCATGGACCCTGATGGCAAAAACCAGAGAATCAAAGCCCAGGTGCCGCTGGCGGAGTTATATAAATACTCCACCTCTCTGCGTTCCTTGACCCAGGGGAGGGGTATCCATACCAGAGAATTCTCTCATTATGAGGAGGTCCCCCGTGAGATAGCTGGCAAGGTTATCGAGGAGACCAAGCGGGTCAAGGAAGAGGAGAAATAGAATTATCAATTTGTCTTGCTACGGGGTCCCGATGGAGATCGGGGCCCTTTATTATATTATGCTGTCGCCAGTTGGCTCTGATCTTCGATGTTTACTCTATCGGTTAGAAACATATTGCAATGACATGATAGTTGTGTTAATTTAGGTGGTTGAAAACAATATGCGATAGTTAATAGGAGGAGTTATGTCCGGCCATTCCAGATGGTCAACTATAAAAAGGAAGAAAGGTAAGGCGGATGCAGAGAGGGGGAAATTGTTCACCAAGCTGATCCGTGAACTCACGGTGGCTGCCCGTGAAGGAGGCGGGGATCTTGAAGCTAACCCCAGGTTGAGAACCGCCGTGGCCGCCGCCAGGGCAGCCAATATGCCGGCTGATAATATCAAGAAGGGAATTCAGAAAGGGACCGGTGAACTCGAAGGCGTCCGCTATGAGCAATCATCTTATGAAGGGTACGGCCCGGGCGGTGTGGCCGTATTGGTTGAGGTTCTGACAGATAATAAGAACCGGACCGTAGCCGATATCCGCCATATTTTCACCAAGCATAATGGTTCTATGGGGGAGGTCGGCTGTGTCGGCTGGATGTTTGATCGTAAGGGGTATATTACAGTTAATAAAGACAGAATCGGTGAAGACGAACTTATGGAGAAAGCCCTGGACGCCGGCGCTATCGATGTGCAATCAGCCGATGATATATACGAAATCTATACCGAATTTCCCGATCTTGAATCAGTGCGGTCGGCGCTTGAAAACCGCAATATCGAGATGACATCGGTGGAACCAGCAATGATCCCCCAGAACACTATCAAACTCGATGGCAAACAGTCCGAGCAGATGTTGAGGCTCTACGAGGCTCTTGGGGAGCATGACGATGTGGTTCATGTCTACGCCAATTTCGATATAGATGAGTCCATAATGGAAAAAATGTCAGAGGGTTGAATGGCCCTGACCGTTCTCGGTATAGATCCCGGATTACGAGTTACCGGTTATGCGGTTATAAAGCTGAATGGTGACGGTCCCGAGGTTTGCGAAGCCGGTGTGCTGAGAACGCATAACTCCGATCCTCTTGAGAAAAGGCTCAAAACGATATATGATGGCCTCGATGCGATAATCTCTGAATTTACGCCCGATGTAGTATCCGTTGAAAGCCTTTACTCGCACTATAACCATCCCCAGACGGCGGTAATCATGGGCCATGCGAGGGGCACGATATTATTATGTGCCGCCAATCATCGGATACCGGTTGAGAGTTACGCCTCCACTCGTATCAAGAAATCACTTACCGGAAGTGGAAGGGCATCGAAGCTGCAGATGCAGAGATCGGTCAGAAGCGTCTTGCACCTGAAGGCGATTCCGGAGCCGGCGGACGTAGCCGACGCCATCGCCGCCGCACTCTGTCATATCGAGGCTGCCAGATGATAGCAAAAATTCGAGGGATACTCGATAAGGTCGGAAACTCTTCGGCGTCGGTCAATGTGGGCGGCTTATTTTATGAGGTCATGCTTCCGTCCGCGCTTATTGACTCCCTGAAAAGAGACAGCTCTATCGGATCAGAGATCGAATTTTATACGCTCGATTATATCGAGGGGGGGCAGGTGGGGAATCAGTATCCTCGCCTGGTAGGGTTTGCGGAGGCGATCGATAAAGAGTTTTTCAGCCTCTACACGTCCGTTCCCGGGCTGGGGATCAAGAAAGCTCTCAAGTCGTTGACAATACCGATAAATGAAATTGCCAGGGCCATCGAGATCGAGGAGGTCCCGATCCTGAAAAAGCTCCCCGGTGTCGGCAACAGGCTGGCCGAGAAAATTATCGCAGAGCTGAAGGGGAAAACGGCCCGATTCGCTCTGGCCAGGGAAAGCAAGCCGCTGGCCAGGCCGGAAACCAGACCCGATTATGCCGAAGAGGTGATGGCGATCTTGCTCCAGCTTCAATACAAGAAATCGGAAGCTCAGGCGATGCTTGAGCGCGCGCTGTCCACCGGCAGACGCTTTAAATCATCCGAGGATCTCCTGCAGCAGATATTTAATCAGACAGCATCCGGGATAGCCAGATGAGAGAGAGAATCGTTACTCCGGGAAGATACTCCGAAGAGGAAGAACAATATATCGCCGGTTTGCGCCCCAGGCGTCTGGCGGAATATATCGGGCAGAAAAAGCTGGTCGAGAAGTTATTGGTCTCTCTGAAGGCGGCTCTCAAGCGCGGCGAGCCCCATGAGCATATGCTGATATATGGTCCTCCGGGTCTCGGCAAGACAACTCTGGCCCATATCCTGGCCGAGGAGATGGGAACCAGACTGATCGTATCGTCAGGGCCAACTCTCCAGCGGACGGGTGACCTCATGGGGATACTGACCAATCTCGAGCAGGGTGATGTTTTGCTCATAGACGAGATCCACAGGCTGGCGCCGTCGGTGGAGGAGTTTTTCTATCCAGCCATGGAGGATTTCAAAGTCGATTTCGTGGTTGACAAAGGGGTGTTCGCCAGGGTCATTAACGTTCCTTTGAAAAAGTTCACGTTAGTTGGCGCAACTACCAGGGCGGGATTAATTTCCGCTCCCCTTCGCGACAGATTCGGCATCATCCACCATCTTGGTTTCTATCCGCCCGTAGAGCTGGCCGAAATTGTGAAACGTTCCGCCGGCATTCTGGATATAACGATAGGCGATGAAGCGGCCTTTGAGGTCGCCAGCCGGAGCCGGGGGACGCCGCGCGTAGCCAACCGGCTGCTCCGCAGGGTGCGCGACTACTGTCAGGTGAATAGCATCGCGCAAATCGACCTTGCCTCCGTCAATGAGTCTTTTGAAATGGAGGGAATCGACTCCGCCGGACTGGACGATCTGGATAGGCGGCTCATCACCACCATCGTCGATTACTACAATGGCGGCCCGGTGGGCATCGAATCTATCGCGGCGGCATTGAACGAGGAGTCGGGGACATTGGAGGAGATGGTCGAGCCTTATCTTCTTAAGATCGGTTTCGTCAAACGAACAAGAAACGGTCGTGTGGTTGGTGATGCCGCATTTGCTCATCTTAACCTGAAGAAAAAAGGCGGCATACAGAAGGATCTGCTGTGAACCTGAATTATCCTGGCAAATTGCTGGTAATAGCCGGCGGCGCCTTCGTCGTTCTGGGGATCGTACTGTTTGTTTCTGATAAGATTCCATTTCTTGGCAGGCTTCCCGGCGACATAGTCGTGAAAAGGAAAAACTTTATTCTTTATTTCCCCATTGCCACATCGATCCTTATCAGTATCGTTCTGTCGGTCGTTTTTTATTTGCTCGGCCATTTTAAAAAATGACACTCGATATCAATCTATACGATTACCATCTTCCCGAGGGGATGATAGCCCTTTATCCGGCACAGCCCAGGGATAGCTCCAGGATCTTGTTTCTGCCAAAGAACGATGAGAAACCGGAACACAGGAAATTTGCCGATTTCCCCGAATATCTTCGCCAGGGCGATCTTTTGGTATTGAACGATTCCAGAGTCTTCCCCGCCCGCCTTTATGGCAAGAAAAAAAAGTCTGGAGGCAAGGTTGAGATTTTCCTGCTGGAAAATCTCGATGACGGCTCATGGGAGGCGCTGGTGCGGCCCGGCAGGCGTCTTCCGCCCGGAACCGAAGTGGTCTTTTTTGAAGACAGGCTTTTGGCCACACTCGGCGAGAGGACTGAGAGTGGTGGCAGAATTGTTTATTTCCATACTAACGGCGATTTGATGTCGATAATCTGGGAGTTCGGCCGGGTTCCATTGCCGCCGTATATCGATCGCACCGCCGAGGAGGAGGATAAAGCTCGTTATCAGACCATATATGCGGAAAAGGTAGGCGCTGTCGCCGCGCCGACGGCCGGATTTCATTTTACGAAGGCCTTATTCGACAGAATCAAATCTAAAGGTGTGGGAACCGTTAGGCTGACATTGCATCCCGGGCTGGGGACATTCAGGCCGATTACTGCGACGGATATCAGCAAGCACAAGATGCCTCCGGAGAAATATACAATCCCCGCTGGAACCGCTTGTATGATAAATTCAGCTAGAGGAGAAGGCCGACGGGTGATCGCCGTCGGCACGACCACGGCTCGGGCACTCGAATCCTCGTGTGATTCAAGCGGCAGGATAACCGCCTGCGACTGGCGGAAAACAGATCTTTTCATAAGGCCGCCTTTTGAATTCAGAGTTATTGACGGTCTTCTAACCAACTTCCATCTTCCCAAATCAACCCTGCTGCTTCTGGTATCCGCCCTGGCCGGCAGGGAGCGGGTATTGGCCGCTTACCGGGAAGCGATAGCTGCCGGTTATCGTTTCTACAGCTATGGCGATGCTATGTTGATCTTATGAAGACTCGTCGGAATACAGCCCTTGTAGTGGCCGCGGGTGGTGGCAGCCGTTTCGGAGGAAAACTCCCGAAACAGTTTGCAGATCTTTCAGGCAAACCGATGATAGTGTACTGTCTTGAATTGTTCGAGCGTTGTAATCTGATCGACGAGGTAATCCTGGTGGTTGCTGAGGATTATCTTGTCTATGCCTCGCAGGAGATTGTGGACAGATTCAGACTAAAAAAAATCAACAAGCTTACCACCGGTGGCGAGAGTCGCCAGGAATCGGTGCTGGCGGGACTTTCGGCCTGCCTGCCGGGAGCGGATCTGGTGGTTATCCACGATGCCGTTCGTCCGCTCTTGGCTATGGATCTTCTCCGAAAAACAATAGAAAAGGCAGCCGAGACGGGCGGAGCTATACTTGCGGTGCCCTCCAAGGAGAGCGTTAAAATGGTTGAAGGGGGATCCATTGTGAGGACCCTGATACGAGATACCGTCTGGACGGCGCAAACACCGCAGGCGTTCAGGTTCGAAAAGATTCTTGAAGCCCACAGGCGAGCCGAGGCCGCCGGAAATGAGGCCACTGACGATTCCGAACTCTATGAGCAGTATTGCGGACAAGTATCAGTTGTTCATGGCAGCTACAATAACATAAAAATCACCACCCGCGGCGATCTGATTCTCGCTGCGGAACTCCTGAAAGGGGCCGTGTGAATAATTTCCGAATAGGACAAGGTTACGACATCCACAGGCTGGTGTCCGGACGAAAGCTTGTTTTGGGCGGTGTCGAGATTCCCTTCGATCTTGGCCTCGACGGCCACTCCGATGCAGACGTGGTGTCTCATGCAATTATCGACGCGCTTTTGGGGGCGGCGTCGTTAGGTGATATAGGGTCACATTTCCCTGATGACGACCCTGCCTACAAAGACGCTGACTCAATTGAACTCTTGAAAAAAACCAGAGTCATAGTTGGAGAAAAAGGTTTTATTGTGAGTAATATCGATGTTACGATAATCGCTGAAAATCCGAAGCTGGCGCCGCATATAGGCGAAATGAAGCGCAGAGTGGCGGAGGCGGCGGGAATTTCACCGGGCGACGTCTCAATCAAGGCGACGACAAACGAAAAGATAGGCGCCATAGGAAGGGGAGAAGGAATAGCGGCCTTTTCGGTTGCCCTGTTGTACAAATGAGTTTCGATCAGATCTTAGAGTTTATTCGGTATCAGAACGAGTTTATTATCTATGGCATTTTACTGATTAGCGCTTTTATAGAAAACCTGTTTCCACCATTCCCCGGAGATGTAGTGACTCTGGCCGGAGCGTTCGTTGCAGGAGAAGGGAATATCGGTTATATTGGGGTTTTGGTCTCTACAACATCTGGCGGTCTTCTGGGTATGCTGGTGCTGTATTATCTCGGAAAGTCGAAAGGACGAAAATTTTTTGAAAAGAGAAACAGCAAATACTTTGGAAAAACCGCTTTAGAAAGGGTTGAAGCGCTGTTCCGAAGATACGGCAATTTGATACTTGTCGTTTCGCGGTTTCTCCCGGGGGTGAGATCGGCGGTTGCAATCGCGGCAGGGATAGGCGATGTTAGACCATCTCGTATGGTGGGGTTATCGCTTATCAGCTTTCTCCTCTGGAATGGAATCCTTCTGGGGCTGATGATTGCCAGCAAGTCGAACTGGGAAATGATCATGGACATCGGTAGGAAATATACATACCTTCTTTGCACTTTAGGGATAGCGATAGGTCTCGCGCTGGTGGTATCGAGGATATGGCGGAGAAGAAAAAACTGAAAATAGCGGTTCTGATGGGGGGTGAGTCGGCCGAACGTGATGTATCACTGGCGACGGGGGCCGGTGTTATTGCCGGGTTTCGTCAGGCCGGCCATGAAGCTATAGGGATCGATACCGCCCTGGGCAGCGGGCAGCTTTCTGGCCCGAAGACGACCGAAACACCGCTGATAAAAGAGAAGCCGCCCGATACAAAAGAGCTTTCAGCTTACAGAGGTGAAACCACTGTTCAAACGGTCAGCTCCCCGGATCTGAGACGGGTCGATTTAGTTTTTATCGCCCTCCACGGCGGTGCGGGGGAAAACGGCACTATCCAGGCTCTCCTGGACCTGTTGAAAATACCATACACCGGCTCCGGCGTTCTGGCCTCCGCTATCGCCATGGATAAACTAGCGGCTAAAAAGGTAGTCTCGGCATCCGGCATCCCGACTCCGGATTATATCGTGAGAGATTCAAAAGATCTGACCGACGAAGATATGCTCATCGAAGCAGTAAAGGAGAGCGTCGGCTTTCCCGTAGTTGTCAAGCCTAATGACCAGGGCTCATCGGTCGGATTGGATATTGTTCAGTCCCCTGGAGAACTGTTCGAGAAAACCCTGATCGCCGCCGAATACTCCGATAGAGTTCTATTTGAGAGATTCATTCCGGGACGGGAGCTGACGGTCAGCATACTGGGGGACGAGGTATTACCGGTGGCCGAGGTCGTGCCTAAAGACGGTTTCTATGATTACCATCACAAATATACCCCCGGGATGGCCGATAAGATTGTGCCGGCGCCCATTACCAAAGAGGAGACGAAAAAGATCCAGGGGCTGGGGATGTCTGTATTCGAGGCGCTCGGATGCAGAGGCTATGCCCGGATAGATTTCAGGATGTCTTCTGAGGGTAAATTCTATTTTCTGGAGGCCAACACCCTTCCGGGCATGACTCAAACCTCGATCGTGCCTAAAGCCGCGAAATCAGCCGGTATCGATTTTCCGGAGCTTCTGGATCGAATCGCTCAGATCGCAATGGAGGATTTCGGCAAGGGGAAAAGAGTTTGAAATTCGATACTGCCTTATTTGATCTCGGCGGAACGCTCATCATCTATGAGAATAAGCATTCCTGGAAGGAACTGGCGCTTCTGGGATGCCGGAATGCCGCGCCCGTTCTAAAGGAGATATCGGGTGCGGAGATTCCGCCCGAGCGAATCCGATCGCAACTGCTTCGGATATTGGATGATGCAATTCAGGCGCACAGCCAGGATTTAGTCGAGATCGATCTGTTTGAAATCGTCTCCACTGCTCTTGCGGATCTGGGCGTCGAGATTAGCGATGGCCTTCCGGCGAAGTTCATCGATTCTTATTATCAACCGACCACCGAACAGATTGCTCTCATTTCAGGAGTGGTTGAGCTTTTATCGAAATTAAAAGGTGCGGGCCTGAAAATCGGTCTTGTCTCGAATTCTATATTTCCAGCAAAATTTCATCGCGACGAGATGCGAAGGTTCGGCATATTGGATTATTTCGATTTCACCATATTCTCATCCGAGGTGATGATCCGCAAGCCAAAAAAAGAGATATATCTTAAGGCGTTGTCTCTGCTGGAATCGGAATCGGAAAGAACGGTTTTCATCGGCGATCGGCTGATAGAGGATGTCGCTGGACCGCAGGCGGTCGGGATGAGGGCGATCTTGAAATTCGATGAAAGGTGGGATTACAGCGACCCTGTAAAACCATACGGGATAATTCATAGTTTAAACGAACTTGAGAAAATCATCCTGGAATAAAAGGGAGGAATTTTGAGCAAGTATAAGAAATTGCTCCAGGAACTTACCGATGCCCACGGTATACCTGGTTTCGAGGAGGAAGCCGTGGCCGTAATGAAACGGCATCTTAAAGCGGCCGATGAGATCACGTACGATAAGCTGGGCAGTTTGATTGCAAAAAAGAAAGGCTCATCGGAGAAACCCCGGGTGATGATAGCCGGGCATATCGACGAGATCGGTTTCATAGTTAAGGAGATCACGCCGGAGGGCTATATCAAATTCCTGCCGCTCGGGGGATGGTGGGGCCACGTGGCTCTCTCGCAAAGGGTGATTGTGAAAACATCGAAAGGCGATATTCCCGGTGTAATAGGTTCAAAGCCGCCGCACATCCTTCAGGATGAGGAGAAGAAAAAGGTCCAGGAAATCAAAGATATGTTTATCGATGTCGGAGTCTGTGATGGTTTCGATGTTGAATCTCTGGGAGTAAGACCCGGCGATCCGGTTGTTCCGGATTCGAAATTTCGTGTTATGGGAAATAAAAATCTATATATGAACAAGGCTTTCGATGACAGAATCGGGGCCGCCGTGGCTGTGGCTGTAATCAATGAGCTTGCCGAAGTCAGGCATCCCAATACGGTTTTCGGAGTCGGCACGGTGCAGGAAGAAGTCGGCCTGCGCGGCGCCAATACCGCTGCCCACGTGGTTGATCCCGATGTTGCCTTTGTGGCCGACGTATCACTGGCTGCCGACGGGCCGGATGCCCCCAAGGGATCTTCGGCCAGGCTCGGCTCGGGGCCGTCCATAACCGTTTACGACGGTTCCATGATTCCGAATAGAAAGCTTCGCGATCTGGTGATCGATACCGCCGCCGAGAATAATATACCATTCCATCTTGCGGCCCTCGACAGGGGCGGCACCGACGGCGGCAGAATCCATATCAGCCGGGGAGGCGTTCCCTGCATATATATGGGAATTGCCACTCGCTATATCCACAGCCACACAGGCATCATACATAAAGGAGATTTCGAAAACCTGGTGAAACTAATAGTCGAGGTCATAAAGAAACTCGATGCCAAAATTGTTGAATCGTTAACCGACAGATAAACTAAAGGAACCTGCTAAACCCGAACGATGTTCTTTCGATTATTATTGTGTGGAGTAACTGATTCTTGCGAAAGGATCCGGCGATGTCATTGAAATTCTACAATACCATGACCCGAAGGCTGGAGGAGTTCAATCCGATTGAGCCTGGAGTGGTGAAAATGTATACCTGCGGGCCGACAGTATATGCTCCGGCGCATATCGGCAATTTCAGGGCCTATATTTTCGAAGATCTCCTGAGACGGTATCTGGCATACAAAGGATTTGAGGTTACGCAGGTTATGAACCTGACCGATATCGACGATAAAACGATTCGCGACTCCAATGCGGCCGGGATCTCCCTGACCGAGCATACCAGAAAGTATAAGGATATGTTCTTTAGCGATATCGACCGCTTGAATATTCAAAGAGCCGAATATTATCCGGCGGCCACGGAACACATAGATGAGATGGTAGAGCTGGTTCAGAAACTGCTGGATCGAGGGCATGCCTATAGCTCCGGCGATTCCATCTACTTCAAAATATCGTCGTTCCCCGGATACGGCGCCTTATCCCACATGAAACTGGACAATCTCAGGGCAGGAACAAGAGTTGATTACGACGAGTACGAAAAGGAGACCGCCTCCGATTTCGCTCTCTGGAAAGGCTGGACCGAGAGTGACGGGGCCGTATTCTGGGAGACGCCGCTTGGCAAGGGTCGCCCCGGGTGGCATATCGAGTGCTCGGCCATGTCGATGAAATATCTGGGCGAACAGTTCGATATCCATACCGGCGGCGTGGATAATATGTTTCCCCATCACGAAAACGAAATAGCTCAATCGGAAGGCGCCACGGGGAAGAAGTTCGTAAACTACTGGCTTCATAACGCCCACCTCATTGTCGAAGGCAAAAAGATGGCCAAATCCGAAGGCAATTACTTCACGGTTGAAGATCTGGTTAGCCAGGGACATAATCCCCTGGCCATCAGGTATGTTCTTATGGCCACTCACTATCGCCAGCAGTTGAATTTTACGATGGAGGGGCTGGAGGCGGCCAAGGCGGCCATCACACGTCTTAAGGATTTTAAGTCCATTGTAGAGAATGCAAAAGTCGGCCGCGTAAACGAGGCGGTCAAGGCGGCAATCGATAAGGCCGTGGAAGGCTTCGAAGCGGGTCTTGATGACGATCTGAATATCTCCCCATCGCTGGCGGCCATATTCGATTTCGTCAGGGAGATCAATGCCGTGGTTGCTGAAAACGGTCTCTACGAAGCTGATCAAAAAGCGGTGCTTGATACGCTGAGAAAATTTGACAGTGTGCTCGGCGTGATCTACACCGGAGACGAGCTTATCGATGAGGATATCGAGAAGCTGATTGAAAGTCGGAACGATGCCCGACGGGAAAAAGATTTCGTTCTAGCCGATAAGATCAGGGCCGATCTGCTGGAACGTGGCATTATCCTCGAAGATACCTCTACCGGCACCAAGTGGAAGCGGAAGATATAAAAAGCCCGGTTATCATGGCCGGGCCTCTCCTGCCGATAAATCTTCTATGAGAACGCTCATCATATTGGTCGGGGCTTTGTTCATCCTATCTGCATTGAGTTCGTTCCCGCAGGAAGACAGGATCGCCAGGCTTGAAAGGAATATAAAGAAGTATCCCGCCGATTTCGAATCGGTCGAAAAACTTACGCAGATCCTCATCGCCCAGGAGAACTATACTGCCTGCGAGGATATCCTGAACAACTACCTCTCTATAGACAGCGTCAACGCGCAGGCCTTATACCTCTACGGCAGGATTATGGATCTTACCGAAAACATTCCGGAGGCCATGGGCTATTATCTCTTGGCAATCAGCCATGATCCCACTCTCTGGAAAGCCTATCGAGATCTGGCTTTTTTATATGATATCTTTGCAGATTATGAGAATACCAATCGGTACATGGCCCGGGCGGTAAGTTTCTCCCCGACACCGGAGAGCCTCTATTATGATCTGGGATATTCTTTTGACATGCTCGAACAGACTGATTCGGCGATGTTTTACTATCGCCTGGCCCTGGAGTTCGATCCCGATGACTATCAGGCAAATCTGAATATAGGCGCGATCTGGGGAAACTGGGGGGAAATCGATTCGGCCCGAACATATACGGAAAGATCGCTTGCAGCTAATCCTGATTTTCCAGAGGCTTGCTTCAATTTCGCCGAAATCATGGCCATGGATGGCGACACGGCGGCGGCGATCTCATATTTTTCAAAAACGCTGGCTCTGAACCCGGGGGTCTTTGCTGCCCGGAAGCGCCTGGGAGAGCTTCACGAGGCCATGGGGGACTCCGCCCTGGCCAGAATATATTTCGAAGAGTTTCTCGATTCCGCTCCTGTAATCTATGCGGATGATATAAACGAGATCCGTAACAAACTGGATCGATATAAATAACGAAATCCTGTATAAGCAGGTATAATAACGCCGCCTACTGTTTTTCTCCCGGGTAACCCACAACGGATTTTGCAGTCTGTAGGCGTCTTCCTGCTTTTATGATCTGGCGTAGATTCAGGATCAGGGCACTGGAAGACATTTCCGTTTTTTTAAGAAATTTATCTTGCAGCTATTATCGAAAAGGAATGTTGACGGTGGAAACTAATGGGATTGACACATTAATGATCCGGGATATATTAAGGATATGAGGATTATTCTCACAGCCCTGGCGATTTTCTTAACCGCCAACCGGCTATGCGCCGAAGAACCTATCAGGGCAAAACTTAAGATTCCTCTTGTGCAGGATCGGTTACAAGAGTTGGTATATAAGCATAACCTCGATATCGAGCGTGGCGGCCCTGATTACCTGTATGGATATATCACTCAATATGAAAGATCGCTGCTCGATTCCGCGGGCATCACCTATGATATAATCTACGAGGATTACCGCGATGAGTCCGCCTGGGTTTTTTCGCTTTTAGATCTGGGAGAATACCACAGCTACGAGGAAACCGTCTTTTTTCTCGATTCGGTGGCCGCCGCCAATCCCTCTACATGCAAGCTCGATACTCTGGGACAGTCTATTGAAGGAAGATTGATAACGGGCATTCGAATAAGCGATAATCCTGGAATCGAGGAGGACGAGGCGGAGGTGCGGATCATGGGAGCGCATCATGGCGACGAGAGGATCTCCGTGGAGCTGCCCCTGTATATGATCGATTATTTGACGTCGAATTATGGCGGCGATTTAACCGTAACCCGCCTGGTGAACGAACGGGAGATCTATATAATTCCGATGGTCAATCCCGACGGCGTCACCCGTAATTCGCGTTATAACGCCCGGTATCAGGATCTGAATAGAGACTACCTCTGCCCGGAGGGCGATGATTGCCCGTGGAGTGCCAACCATCAATACTCATTCTCTGAACCCGAAACTCAGGCGGTCCGGGGAGATGCCGTAATCAGTCGCTATATCCTCTCCCTATCGATGCACTCCGGGGCTACCAATATCAACGCCGTCTGGAATTACGACGACGGACTTCATCGCAACGGAGAATATCATGAGACCCCGGACGATGAGCTCATTATGGATCTCTCGTATTCGTATGCGGATCTGAACAGAACGCCCGGTTTTTATGTCACCAATGGATGCGACTGGTACTCCACTCATGGCGACGCCAACGACTTCTCCTACGGCTATCTCTCCGATATCGACTGGACCATTGAGATCTCGCAGATAAAAACGCCTCCGGAGGAAGATATCGAGACCTACTGGAACGCCAATCGCGAAGCTATGCTGTTCATTATCGATGCCGCCGATATCGGGATACGGGGTATCATTACCGATTCGATAACCGGTGAGCCGTTGGATGCGACCGTATGGGTCGAGGAAGGGGGATTCCCATTTTATACCGACCCGATTGTCGGCGATTATCATAGGCCGCTGCTTCCCGGTATCTATCATGTCAGGGTGGAATCACCGGGCTATGTTTCAGCCGAGATAGGGCCGCTCGAGGTCGGAACCGGCCCGGCGCAGAGATATGATTTCCAATTGGTTCCGGCTGAAATGGCGATATTCGAGATCATCGTCTCCGATAGCTCGGATGGAGAACCGCTGCCGGCGTTTGTGCGAATTCACTCCGGTAATTTCGATACGCTTGTTGTCACCGATGGTTCTCCCGTCACCATAACCCTCGATGCGGATATCTATGATATCGATATACTGGCTCCGGGATATCTTCCCGCCTTCGATCATAGTTTCATAACAGGCTATATGAGCAGGGAATATCTCCTCTGGAATTTCGATGATGAACTGTTCTCCGATGATTTCGAAGGTCATCAATCCGGCTGGTCTTTCGGAGGCACGCATAATCAATGGGGAACTGCAGATCGAGGATACCAATCGGATCATTCGCTGGAGGATTCGCCGTATAACTATTCATCAAACTGCTGGAATTGGGCGCGGATCAATCAGCATTTCGATCTGTCCTCATACCGATCAGCCGGAACTTACTATTTCGAGCAACATGACTTCCAGCCGTATTATGATTTTCTATTCGCGGAGATTTCGACCAACGGCGGCATAACCTGGGCTATTTTACCGGATACTCTCACCGGTTTTTCAATCTCCGAATGGAAACTTCGTTATATTTCTCTCGATGATTATTGCGGGCCGGGATTCGATAGTATCGCTTTCAGGTTCAGATTTTTCTCCAGCCCCGAGATCAACTATGACGGTGTTTATATCGATAATTTCTATTTCGGCGGGCTGGATCTGCAAACGGGGCTGGCAGGAACGGTCGAGCCGCCAAATCGGTTGGAACTGAACCAGAATTACCCCAATCCATTTAATTCAACCACAATTATAAGCTTATCCGGCGATCCGAATAATTATCCGGAAATCGAAATATACGATATTCTCGGGAGATTGGTAAAGCGCCTCGGTGTATTAGATCAAAGCGGTAGATATATCTGGAAAGGACTCGATAATAGCGGCCGACCGGTATCATCGGGAATATATTTCTATAAAGTATCCGGTGAGCAAAGGATCCGTTCTATGACACTCTTAAGATGATTAAAAATCTGCATCTATTTGCGTAGATTCGCACATTCGCGAAGACGTCTGCAGATTGTCTTATTTTTGGGGGAAATGAAATCTTCTGGCAATAGCCGTTTCTTCCAACTCAATTCGTTGCATAGCAATGAATTAGCTACGAAATGGCGGTTCCTTGATATCGACTGATCAAATTCTGGATTCTGGCATTGTTCTTGCCATTTGAAGGGCTGAAGGCACAAAAGAGGTTCGGAAAGACATGGGAGTGGTGTGCTGGACCACCATCCAGCCCCCCCGAAGGATTCGGGGTTTCCCCCTCCGCCACTCCCATGCAAATTTTTGGGGAGTACCGGAGATGATCGTCGTAAAAGAAGAGAACAAAAGAATCCTCGATAATTTTGAACTGGCATTGATCGTTCTGGCTGTTTTCGCTGCTCTGGCAATCGTCTTAATCCCGATTAGATAGCCTCGCTTATTGACGGCTTGACAAAATATCGCCCGATGTTATTTTCCACGGGTGAAGCAAGTCGTCGACTTAGATCTGAAACTTAACAACCTCCCGGAAAAGCCTGGATGCTACCTCTTCAAGGATAAGGACAACCGCATAATTTACATTGGCAAAGCCGGATCTTTAAAGAAGAGAGTCCGTTCATATTTCCAGAAGACTCACCAGGATCCAAAGACCGAAAAACTCATCTTCCGGATTGCGGATCTGGAGGTTCTCGTCACGTCCTCTGAAAAAGAGGCGCTGATTTTAGAATCGAATCTGATTAAAGAACACAAGCCTCGATATAACATCGATCTTAAGGATGACAAACGTTATCCATATATAAAGATCACCACCGATGAGATGTATCCCAGGATGCTTGTCGTCCGCCGTATTCAAAATGATAAGGCCAGATACTTCGGTCCATATACCAGGGTCGCATCCATGCGCAAGACGTTGAAACTTATCAGGCGTATTTTCCCCATACGTTCCTGTTCGCTGGAGTTGCCGTCGAAACGCAAATACAGAGTCTGCCTCGATTATTCCATCGGTCGCTGCCCGGGCTGCTGCGAGGAGGGGAAAACCACGGCGGAGTCTTACAATGCCATGATCGGCGAGGTTATACTCTTTCTATCGGGGAGATCGAAAGAGATCGCCTCCCGGTTGAGGGAGCGGATGGAGAGATTTTCCGACCATCTCGAATATGAAGAGGCGACGAAAGTTCGCGATCAAATAAAGGCCATAGAATCTGTAATTCAGAAACAGCGCGTCGTCAGTCACGACCTGATAGATCGCGATATTATCGCCGTATCATCGGAGGGCGGGGATGCCTGCGTGGTTCTCCTGGAGGTTCGGGAGGGAGTCTTGCTGGGGCAGAAGCGCTATATCGTGGCTACCGCCGGGTTTGATACGGCTGAAATTACGAGAAATTTCCTCCCCAGATATTATAAGACGGTCACCGTGTTTCCTAAAGAGATATTGATCCCCGCAAAATTCGAGGACATGGAGTTGATACAGGATTTTCTTATGGATGAAGCGGCGCATAAGCTCAAGTTGATCGTTCCGCAGAGAGGGGAGAAGACGGCGCTTCTGAAAATGGCTCTCGACAACGCCAAACACAATCTGGACCTATATCTTGCTGAAAAAAGCGTTACCAGGAAAAGAGCTCCGCATTCTATCTATTCACTTGCCCGCGACCTGTATCTCGTAAGACTTCCCCGTTGCATAGCGGCCTGCGATATTTCTAACCTCGGCAAGGAACATGCGGTCGGTTCAATAGTATATTTTACCGATGGCCGCCCCAGGAAAGCGGAGTATCGGCGCATGAGGATTAAAAGCATCAAAGGTCAGGACGATTTTTCCATGATGAAGGAGATCGTCGGACGTTACTTTGTTCATCTGGCGGAAAATCAGAAAGAATATCCCGATCTGCTCCTGATCGATGGTGGCAAGGGACAGCTCAATGCGGCCCTTGATGCCCTGAGGGAGCTGAACCTTGCCGACCAGCAGACCGCCTCGCTGGCCAAACGTTTCGAGGAGGTTTATCTGCCGGGCCGCTCAGAGCCGTTATCCATTCCAAAAACGTCATCGTCTATAAGACTATTGCAAAGAATTCGCGACGAGGCTCATCGGTTCGCGGTAACATATCACCGTAAGCTTCGCTCCCGAAAGCTGGAGGAATCTGAACTTGACAGCATCCCCGGAGTGGGCAAGAAAAGAAAGATGGATCTTCTGGCGGCATTCGGTTCGCTGGAGGCGATAAAGAAAGCGTCGCTTGACGATCTGCTGGCCGCACCGTATCTTCCCCAGAACGTGGCCAGGACAATCCGGGAACACTTCAAGGAGCAGGTAACGGATGAATGATAATCTCTTAATTGACATACTGGAACTCGGCCCGTATTTTGTGAATTGTTACATAGTGGGCGATCCCGAATCCAGAGAAGGGATGATAATCGATCCCTCATGGGAGCCGGATCGGATAATAGCGCATGTGGACAAGCACGGTTTGAGTGTCGACAAGATCGTAATCACCCATGGTCATGCGGATCATATCGGCGCCTTAGATGAGATACGAGATCATTTCAAAGCGCCGGTATTAATCGGCGAGAAAGACGCCGTTATGTTGACCGATCCGATGGCCAATCTCTCCGGCATGACTGGAGGGCAGATCATAACCAATCCGGCGGAAAAATTCATCGAAGAGGGCGATACCGTCTCAGTCGGCCGATTTGAATTTAAGGTTCTGGAAACGCCGGGACATTCTCCGGGCTCCATCTCCCTCTATGGACACGGTGTGGCCTTTACCGGCGATTCGTTATTTCTCGGTTCAATCGGACGAACCGATTTTCCCGGCTGCTCTCATGAGACTCTCATTAATTCGATTCAAACGAAACTATTGACCCTCCCTGATGACACGATTATCTACTCCGGCCATGGCCCGGATTCGACGATCGGGCAGGAGCGCGAATTCAATCCCTTCCTCTGATGAGAAATCTCGCCGATTTTCATATCCATCCCGATTATTCCATCGATGCTGAGGGCGATATCGGGCAGTATTGCGATAGGGCGCTGAAGATCGGTCTTGGCGCTGTCAGCTTCACCACCCACTACGATTCCAATCCGAGACGGGTGGAGATCGATGGCTTTTGGAGATATAACGGCAATAGAGTAAGACTCTCCGATTCGATTGTAGAAAAATATATAAAAGATATTCAGAAGGCCCGCGAAATTCATAACCGTTTAAATCTGGATCTGTTCTGCGGCCTCGAGATCGATTATTATCCGGGGGTCGAGGAAGAAGTCGAAAGACTCAGAGCTAAATTCCGGCTTGATTTCGTGATTGGCTCGGTTCATTGTCTGGATGATATCGCAATATCCGATGAAAGCGAGGCGCCATCGTATTTTCAGAGAAGATCCGTTGGTCAGATGGCTGACGATTACTTCGAGCTTTTATTGATGGCTGCACGATGTCGGGGATTCGATTGCCTGGGGCATCTGGATTATTATATCCGCTTTGGATATAAGTATTACGGGGATCTTATGGATGAGATTGAGATAGAACGATTTGATTCTGTTTTTAATGCGCTGAAGCAACGGGGAATCGGAATTGAAATAAATACCAGCCCCTTCAAAACAGGGGGCAATGCGTTTCACCCGTCAAGCGAGATAATCGATAGAGCTATCAGTTGCGGAGTCGCAATTACTTCCGTAGGCTCTGATTGTCACAGGCCGGCCGATCTCGGCACAGGGATCGTAGAAGCTTATGACTTCCTCAATCGCAGAGGTATGGAGCCTGTATTCCCGAAGATGCTATGAGAAAGCTCCCCAGGAAATTTTACAATCGTCCGACTATTGATGTCGCTATAGAACTCATCGGGTGCCACATCGTATGCAATATAGATGGTGTTAAGACAGGCGGGATGATTGTCGAGGCAGAAGCGTATATCGGTGAGGATGATCCGGCCTGTCACGCTTTCCGCGGCCGCACCAAAAGAAATGAGATTATGTATGGCCCTCCAGGATATCTGTATGTCTATTTTACCTACGGAAATCATTTCATGCTGAATGTTGTTACCGAAAATAAAGGATACCCGTCGGCCGTCCTGCTGCGGGCCATAGAGCCTCGCTATAATATCGAGAAAATGGCCCGAAGGCGGGGAACTGACAATTGGAAAAATATCGGGTCCGGGCCGGGCAAGCTGGCAAGGGCCTTGGGCATAACGACAGTTGAAAATGGAATCGATCTCTGCAAATCGGCGGTATACCTGAGGGGACCCTCCGACGGTGGATTTGAGATATGGGCGTCCCCACGTATCGGCATCGGCGATAGGGGGAACGACAGGCTCTGGAGGTTTTTTACAAAAGGGAGTGCTTATGTATCCCCGAGCCCCGGACAGCATAGAGAAACAAGCTTTGAGTTATCTCTTGCCAGAAAAAAGAAATTCTCTCTCGCTTGAATGGCGGATCACAATATTTGTGGTTTTTAATGTTCTGGACTTATATATTCTCGAACGTCTGTAAGGCGCGAGTTTACGTGTAAATACTTTCTGGAGGATCAATGCCATCCCACAAATCGACAGATATTCAGCTCTCGGCTCTGGAAAATGCCATGCAGCAGTTCGACGAGGCTGCGGAACGGCTTAATATAGATAAGACTATGCTGGAGATATTGAAGCAGCCACGTCGGGCGGTAATCGTCAAACTTCCAATTCAGATGGATAGCGGCAAGTTCGAGGTTTTCACCGGTTACCGGGTTCAGCATTCAATCACCCGCGGCCCGGCGAAAGGCGGAATCCGTTATCATCCAAACGTGACGCTCGATGAAGTCTCGGCCCTGGCCGCCTGGATGACATGGAAATGTGCCATTGTGGGGATACCGTTCGGCGGCGCTAAGGGAGGAATCGCCTGCGATCCTGCCCGGATGTCAAAAGGTGAACTCGAAAGATTGACGAGAAGATATACCGCTGATTTGTTCGACGTTCTGGGGCCCGAGCTGGACGTGCCCGCTCCAGATGTCAATACCAGCCCCCAGACCATGGCCTGGGTGATGGATACATATTCCATGCATGCCCGCCATACGGTGACATCGGTGGTGACCGGCAAGCCGATTGAGATTGGAGGCTCACTCGGCAGGCGGGAGGCCACCGGCCGGGGCGTGCTTTTCGCCATCAAGGAAGCCTGTAGACATAAAGGGATCGAACTGGAGGGCGCCCGCTGCGTCGTCCAGGGATTCGGAAATGTCGGCTCGGTCGCCGCCGGTCTTCTTCACAAAGATGGCGCTAAGGTGATCGCCATATGCGATGTTTACGGCGGCGTTTACAACCCTGAAGGTCTGGATGTCCCGAAGTTGTTGGAACATGTGGAGAATACCGGCAAAGTGGTCGGTTTTGGGGGCGCCGAGCCGATCGGGCATGATGAGTTGATGAGGCTGGAATGCGAAATCCTGGTGCCGGCGGCGCTGGAGAATGTTATAACATCGAAAAACGCTGATGAAATAAAGGCCGCTATAATCGCCGAGGGTGCTAACGGGCCGACCACCACTAACGCGGATAAGATACTGGAATCTCGCGGCATCTTTGTTATCCCCGATATCCTCTGCAACTCCGGCGGCGTGACCGTCAGCTATTTCGAATGGGTGCAGGATAGAATGGGTTATTTCTGGTCCGAGGACGAGGTGAATCGTCGATTGGAGATCCTTATGGTTAAGGCATTCAATGATGTCCTTAAGGTTTCAGTGGAAAACCAGTGTAATATGAGAATGGCCGCGTTTATGCTGGCCATAAAGAGAGTTATGGATGTCACTATGATCAGAGGAGTCTACGCTTAGGCGATGCAGGATTTCATTCAACAGGCAATCTTATTTATCCCGCCTTTTCTTCTGGCTATCTCTGTTCATGAAAGTGCTCACGCTTACATTGCTTACAGGCTGGGCGATCCCACGGCGAAAAATCTGGGCAGAATAACGTTAAATCCTGTGCCGCATATAGACCTCTTCGGGTTCATAGCCTTGTTTATCGTGCATTTCGGATGGGCCAAGCCCGTGCCGGTAAACCCGGCTAATCTGAAGGAGCCCATCAGGGACGGTCTCTGGATCTCTCTTGCCGGCCCCGCATCGAATTTCATTCTGGCTGTGTTGTCGGCGGTTGTCTTTCGTATGCTGGCTCCTTTTCTCGCTTATTCAGACGGAGGGATTTTCGTGCTGGCCATGATTCAGTTCTCTGTGGCGCTGAATATAGTCCTGATGGTTTTCAACCTTTTTCCTTTGCCGCCTCTGGATGGTTTCCATATCCTCGAGGGTCTGGTATCATATGAGACCTATCTTAAGCTTCAGCAAATTCAATCGATGGGTCCCATGCTATTGCTTGGCCTTATATTCCTGAGCAGTTTCACCGGGTTTAATATCTTTGCCATCGTCTTCACACCTATAGTCAGAACTCTCGGAGGGTTTCTAATTGGCATGCCTATGGGATGGTAAAGCCCAATTGGAACGCCGCCTCGTCAGGATTGGATCGATAATTCTGTTTCTTGGCCTCTTGTCGTGCAACGGTCCCAGAGGTGATCAGCCTTTGAATCCCAGGATTTTGTTTTCCACCGGTTCGAGGTTTCTGCATGAGGCATCGACCCTGGCGGCAAAAGGGTCAATCGAGTTTGAAAGCGGCGTCGCCATAGAGTCAGGCACTTTCCAACTCTTTCTAAACGGCCCCGATTCGGTATCTTTTCTGATTGAGGGGCCGTTTAAGGTGGATGTGTTCCGTCTTGTGATTGCCGATCATTATGCTTATGCGTGCTCCAGGGGCGATGGAAAGTGGTACAGGTTCAAAAGAACCGATCTTCTGGATATCCCCGAATATGGAATAGAAAAACTAATGCCCTTCCTGCTGGGAACATATATTTTCCCCCAGTATTATCTGCGTTTAGCTGATCCCAAAAATGGTTCTAACAGGTTAATTGCACCTTTTGATAATATGGAATTTCATAGCGAATCCGGAGCCGCAGAACAGTCCTTTCTATTGAGCCGCCGGAATACCGATATAATCGCTCTTTATAGCCACAGGAAGAATCATAGAGACGGATTCTACCCGTCACGGGTGGAGATTTTTGATAAGACAGAAAGCTGGCGGATATCCCTTGAGATCGATAAGATCCGCATAAATCCGTCAATCCCGGCAAAACTCTGGTTCAGGAACCAGTAACATGCTGTTATCCTTTAAGTTAAGTTGAGCATCGGATACAAAAGCTCTTGACAAAATCGGTATTTTATATATTTTTATCATTGAGCTATAAAATGCGGGAAGCCCGCTGGAATTTGGCTTCAGAAGCATATTACGATTAATGGGAAAGGGCCGATAATTAGGAAAGCATGGCAATTTCTATAGGTTCCATCTATAGAAATGGAGGTTATTTTGAGACGTTTATTTAAGATAAAAATTTTTACAGCGGTGACCCTGGCAGGAGCCGTATTTGTATTGTACTCCAGCGCCAACGCTCTAACTGAGAAAGAGCAGTGGCTCAAGGATAATGCCGCCAGTATCGAGATTCACCCTGACGATCCATCGGTGATTCTGGATCACGGCGGCCCCGATGGATATGGCTATTATTTTATCGATTCCGAGGACGACGCCAACAACGCGCCGGAATTCGACTGGATCGATATTTCCGACTACGGCATCAATATGAATATTTTCGATGACGACCAGAATGCCGGTCCATTCCCTATAGGATTTACATTCAATTTCTACGGTAATGATTTTGAAAATTTCTACGCCTGCTCAAATGGCTGGGCATCCTTTACATCCACTGTTTCGAATTATTCCAATGACCCGATCCCGACATTTCTTGAGCCTAACAACCTTCTGGCAGTATTCTGGGATGACCTGGACCCTCGCTCGTCGGGGCAAGCGTATTATTATACTAACGATGTCGACACCTGTATAATCTCCTGGCATAATTTCGACCGGTATGACTCCCAGGGAAACGATTACTCTTTCCAGATTATTCTAACCGCCGACGGCAATATCTATTATCAGTATCTTTCCTTGACCGGCACTCTGGATTCGCACACCATCGGTATCGAGAATTCAGAAGGAAGTATCGGATTGCAGTATGTTTACAATACCTTCCGGGACGAGTCCGGCACCGCCATATATTTCGGACTTGAGGGGCCAATCTTCGCCGATCATGACGTAAATCCTGATATCTTCCTCAGGCCACCCAACGTAGGCCAGGTGGGAGATCCGTTCGATGCCGAGGTCAGAATTGCGAATGGCGGGAATAACACCGAAAGCTTCGCCGCTCGCCTTATAATCAATCATGATGGCGAAGTCTATAACGAGACGGAGCAGGTCGTAGATATTGATCCGGATTCCACTGTTGACGTTATGTTCCCATCTTACGCCCCCGGCGAAGAGGGCATCTATGAGCTCGTAGCCATAACCGAACTTATCGGCGATGAAATCCCGGGGAACGATACTATTCGGATGGAGTTTACAGCTTTCGCCAGTATATATGTCGAGGATTTTGAGGATGACGACGGTTTCTTCCTGGCGAACAATGACTGGGAGTGGGGAGACCCGAGATCGGGGCCGGGTGACGCTCATTCCGGAGTTAATCTATGGGCAACGCTTCTTAACGGCTTCTATTCAGAAGGCCCGCTCCTTTCGGTATTGATTTCTCCTATACTCGGCCTGACCACCGACCCGATTCTTACGTTCTGGCACTGGTATAGTATGGAGAGCGGTTTCGACGGGGGTAACGTTAAAATTTCCACCGATGGCGTTAACTGGGATTTGATTACCCCCGAGGATGGTTATGACGGCATCGTTTCCACGAATTTTGAAAACCCTATTGGCGGCGAGGAGGCATTCTTCGGGGAGTCGGATGGCTGGGAACTGGAGACATTCGATCTCTCCGCATATAGCGGGGCAATGGTATTGATAAAGTTCGATTTCGGCTCGGATATCTCTACCCAGAATGCCGGTTGGTATATAGATGATTTCGTTGTTTATGGCGGCGGCGGCGGGGAGCCCGGCTGGATCGCCGGCGTCGTTACCGATCTGGCCGGCGGCAGTCCGATCGAGGGCGCAATTGTCGAAACCGGCGCCGTAGTGGATACTACGGATAGCGATGGCGGCTATATTCTCGAACTGATCCCGGGCGTCTATTCTGTTACCGCCTCGGCGATATATCACAACTCCGTCACGGTTGACGGCGTCGAGGTTTTCGAGGATCAGACAACCACCCAGGATTTCGCCCTTCCGGCTCCGGTGATTCAGATCGATACCACTCCCATAGACACAAGCATAGAGGTCGGGCAGACAGTAGAATTCATTCGCAATCTGGCCAATGTCGGGAACGGCGATTTAAGTTTTAACGCCGTCATCAGATCGGGCAACAGGCTTTTGAGAATGAAGCCGCGGGTTAATCCAGGGAGCAAAACAGAAATCATTCAGCGTACAGAGAAAAAACAACTTTTTGAGTTGAACGAATACGCTCCAGCCCATGGTTCCGGCGACCCGCCAACCGTTCTCGATTTTGGGGACGAGGTTTTCACGTTTGAAACCGAGAGCCAGACCGAAGATGGTCGCTGCCTCGGCGTCGAATTTGACGGGCAATACTTCTGGATTACAGGGGCCAATGATCTGGTAACTCACTTTCTGCACAAGTTTGATCGCGACGGCAATCATTTGGATACATTCGATCAGGGCACCTCATCCGATTGGGGATGGCGAGATCTGGCCTGGGATGGTACCTACCTGTATGCCTCCGATGAATACGAATTAGCAGTAATTGACCCCAATACCGGACAGAAGATCGATGAATTGCCGATGCCTACCAGCATCAGCCCTCCTCTGAGGGCATTGGCCTGGGATCCTGAAACGGACCATTTCTGGTCGGCTAATTTTGGCTCGAACATTATCGAATTCGACCGCAGCGGCCAGACCCTTGCGACTTACGCCAACGGCTATCTCATCTACGGTATGGCCTGGGACGATGTCTCCGAGGATGGCCCCTGGCTCTGGGTATTCTCGCAGGACGGAACTCCCCAACTTCAGATCAGCCAGTTTGATCCGGTAATCGGCTCGTATACCGGTGTTGTATTCTATGCCATCGATCATAGCGGAGGCGACGATGCCGTGGCAGGCGGTATGTGCTTCACAATCGATTGGGAGCCTACCCTGGGAGTCGTTTTCGGCCTTGTGCAGGATTCGCCGGATATGGTGCAAGGCTATGAAATCACTCCCTATTCGCAATGGCTGATAGTCGATCCAATGGCCGGAATTCTCCACCCTTCAGAGGATGTTGATCTGACTATAACCGTCGATTTTAGCGGTATCGGTATTATTCCCGATACTACATATCAGGGGATCATAACCATATATAACAATAGTTCAGAAACCCCGGAGATCCCCGTCACGGTGGTTTCCTCGCCTCATACCGGCATCGACGACGAGATCACCGATCTGCCTTTAGAGTTCTCGCTTTTCCAGAATTATCCCAACCCCTTTAACCCGTCCACCGAAATCAAATTTGGATTGCCGCGGCAGTCCGATGTCAGAATCGAGATTTTCAATATACTCGGCCAGAAGGTAATAACTCTCTTTGAGGGACTTATGCCTGCCGGCTTTCATAGCGTCCACTGGAACGGCTCGAATTCATCGACTGGTATTTACTATTACAGGATCACTGCCGATAGTTTCGTGGATATCAAGAAAATGACCTTGCTGAAATAGCGAGAGAGACAGTTGATTCGGCCCCCCACCATCGGAGAGGCGGGGGGCCGATTTTTAAGGATTCTCGAAATATTATGTAAACTTTATAACGTCTATTGCCGAAAATAGTAATATAATGCTTGATCGTATGACTGAAAGCCTCGAGCAATTCCTGGGCTATCTAAGCCTCGAGAAAGGATTGGCCGAGCAGAGCTGCCAATCCTATCGCTCCGATATTGTGAAATTCTCCGACTACGTCAAGAAGATGGACAAAGACCCGACTCAACTCCGGCAATCCGATCTAACCAGGTATCTGGAGTATCTACGGGCAACGGGAATGGCGCCTTCTTCCATAGCCCGCCAGCTAAGCTCCCTGAAAGGATATTATCGTTATCTCAACAGGGTGGGTGAAACCGCTTCCAATCCTGTGGAATCGATAGCCGGTCCCAAACTGTATAGATCTCATCCCGGTGCGCTTACGATCGAGGAGGTCTTCAGCCTTCTGGACACCGCCAGGCGGGCTGCCGAAAACGATAGCTCGAAAAAAATGTTGCCTTCAAGAGATCTGGCCCTGCTCGAGTTTCTCTACGGAACCGGAGCGAGAGTATCAGAGGCAGCCGAAGCTCAACGGAAAGATCTTTATACCGAAATGAACCTCGTTAAGCTCTATGGCAAGGGAAAGAAAGAGAGGGTTGTTCCCATGGGCAGAGCTGCCTGGGCGGCAATCGATGTTTATTTGAGCGCTTGCCGACCTAAGCTGGCCGGAGCCAGGAGTGAAGACTATCTGTTCCTGAATAACCGTGGCGGGAAGCTGTCCCGCATGGGGATCTGGAAAATTTTAAGAAAATATGTAAATGCGGCTGGCATAGCCAGGAACGTAAGCCCGCATACATTAAGGCATAGCTTCGCCACCCACCTGTTGATGGGGGGAGCTGACCTGATCGCCGTGCAAGAGCTATTGGGTCATGCCGATATCGCAACCACTGAGGTTTACACCCATCTTGATAAAGATTTTCTGGTTTCGGAACACAGGGAATTTCACCCTCGCGAAAAATGGTAAAGGTCGATCAAAAGAAAAAAGTCGATTCCGTGAGGACCAGGGTTTCCAAACTCCACCTGGGGCTTTGCCAATCCGGAATTGATGTCGAGGAAAAACTGAGGAAGCTGCAATTCGGCTTCGAGGTTGTAATCCACAAATTTGATACACCCGATCAACTGTATGAGCAGAATCAACGTTCCTATATGGATCTCGTAATAATTGCCGGTGGCGAGGAGAAATCGTGGATACCGGACATGATCCGCAGAATAAAATCGCATTCGATACTGGAATATATCCCCATCATGGTACTTGCCCCCGGCGCCAAAAAGGGATTAATCATAAGCTCCCTGAAAGAGGGCGGGGATGATTTTACATCGGAGCCCTGGGATTCCGAAATCATTTCAGCCAGGATCGATATGTTGATCTTCCGTTCGAGACGAGATTTAAGCGTTAACCCTTCGTCCAGGCTGCCGGGCCCCAACGCTATCGAATATGAAATCGACAGGCGGCTGAGGGTCGGCGATCAGTTTGCGGTCTGCTACGCCGACCTGGACAATTTTAAGGCATATAACGATTATTACGGCTACGTATATGGCGATAAAATGATCAAGATAACATCACACATTATACGAAACATCGTCCATGATCTCACGCCCGACGGCTTCGTCGGGCATATCGGGGGAGATGATTTTGTGTTTATAATACCGTCCGGAATGGTGGAACCGATCTGCAAAAATATAATCGCCACGTTCGACCGTATGGCGCTGTTCCGCTATGCCGAGGCCGATAGGGAAAGGGGATGGATCGAGGTACAGAACCGCAAAGGCGAAATGGAACGTTTCGAAATTATCACCATATCGATCGCGGTGCTAAACAATCAGAAAAAAATGTTCCAGCATCCGGGCGAGATGAGCCACATGATGGCGGATCTAAAGAAATATACCAAAACGCTGCCCGGCTCCAACTATATGATAGAGCGGCGCAAGAAGTATTAATATTTGAAGGGGCAGATTATTACATATAATATATCATGAAGGCGCTGAGCAACGAACAGCACATCCCAATTTCCTGAAAAACAATTATGAAACCAGATTTATTCCGATGATGCCGCAACGGGGGACGAATTATACCTTGAATAATATGCGCTTAATATTTCCTGCCGGTGTGAAGGAAGAAATTCTATCTTTATCTTAGATTCGACATCGGCCTGGTATTGTCTGTCTCCTCCCCATGAGAAATTCCCCAGGCTCCTGACAACCACTGTCGAGTCGGTCATATCGACATCGTCCCAGGAAACCAGGTAAGTTGCCCCGTTGGCGAAATATTTTGGCGAAAGGCCGCCCGCTTCGACGCGGCCATGACATTCGATATGCCACTTTGCGGCATCCAGGCCGGCTTTGGCCGCCTGTTCGGCCCTCTTCATAGGATCCGGTGAATCAAAAAAGATTTCGTTTTGTTGCTTAGATCTCTCGGAGTTCCTTGTAATGGTTGCCATTGTCAGGGTCGCCGCCACAAGCACAGCTAATGCCGATATTATCAATACCACCGAATCTATCTTGATTTCGCTGCGATCAGACATGCCAAAGCCCTTTACATAATATGCAATGCCTTGCAGACATTCTGTTCTTAATTAGCAACTTCTTGCTCTTAACACCCTGAATTAAAAGGAGATACAGCATAATACATATTATCAAATCGCAATTATGATGCCGAAGAAATCAAGGAGATATGAAAATGGGCGATCTATTTGCGCACGGCGGGATAGCAGCCTGAGGTATTAGTTACACATCGGCTACCTTTACGGCTGTACCGTAAACCAGGAACTCCGCAGCCCCCTGCATAACGAAGGATGTCGAAAATCTTATGCCGGTGATAGCATTCGCCCCCAGGGCTTCGGCCTCGGCGATCATCCGGTCTAAGGCCTGCTCGCGGGCCTCGGCCATCATCTTGGTGTAGTCCCGGACTTCTCCTCCAACAATATTTCTCAGGAGTGCTGTTATGTCGCGTCCCAGGTGCCTGGCCCGGATCGTGTTTCCTCGGACCAGGCCGATTGTCTCGGTAATCTCTTTTGCCGGGATATCATTGGTAGTTGCCAGGATCATATCTCCACCTCGTCGTATCTATCGTGCTTGCGGGAAAATAGTCGTTCACGAATTATCGAGATTAACAGGATTATCAACCCCAGAAGAAGCAAACCTATACCCAGTTTCAAGTACAGGGATTGCGTGGAGTCAAGGAAGAAATTGTTGAGGATCTGCCAGGCGACGAATGCCAGCAGAATCATGGCGCCGATGGATAGAAAGATCCATCCGATGCCTCTTTCCACTTGATTATAGATTTCCCGCCAATAGCCCGCCCAGAGCTTGTCGGGAAGGTCGAAATATTTCATATCGTCGGTGACCTCCTTCAATTTTTTCAATCTAGCATATTCTCTCCTGCAGTCGGAACAGGAGGCAATATGGTCGCTTACTATTTTCTTTTCCTCTAAATTAAGCTCGCCATCGACCAGCCCGGAGAGGAGAATTTTGGCTTGCTCGCAATTCATAATGCCACCCCCTTTTTCTCCAGGATCTCGCGTAGCTTTTGCCGCGCGTAATAAAGCCTCGACATGACCGAACCCCGGGGAATATCAAGGACCTTCGCTATCTGCTCATACGGCATATCCTGGAAATGGCAAAGAATGATGATCTCCCTGAATTTCTCGGGGAGTTCCGCGATCCCTTCCCATACTTTCTGCTGGATCTCGGTTTTCTGGAATACGATATCCGGTCTCTGCGTTATCGGCGCCGCCACTGTTTCAGTCATCTCGGTCGACGTTGTCACCGCCTGACGGTTCTTTCTCTGTCTCAGGTGATTTTTACAGAGATTCGAGAGTATATGGAAAAACCATACTTTGAACGGATACGATGAGTCGAATCTGTTCAGGTGTTTGTAGACTCTCACAAATGCTTCCTGTGATAGATCGTAAGCATCGTCGGCATTGCCGACCATACCACGGGCGAATAGATAGGCCTGCTTCTGGTATCTCTGGACGAGTCTCCTGAAGGATTTGATTCTGCCGCCAATGACCTGGCGAATCAGAGCGTTGTCGCTGACTTCTATTTCAGCGGCCGAGGATCCGGTCATTTCCTGAATACTCATTCCGGCTATTTTGAGCGGGTATCCATTCATCGCAAGAGCCTTTATCCTTTCCCAAAAGTGGATACCCGCCAAGGGCGGTTTTATTCGCTTGAAATTCGGTTTTTTTCAAAAGAGCGATCGATCAGCGGTATTTCTCATACAACTCGGTCTGATACGATTTCATCGGTATCCGCCGTCCCTCTATTAAGACATCGCTAACTCTCGTCAACGGCTGCAACGGATCGCCGTCGAAGATAGCTATATTAGCGATTTTGCCATCCTTCAAAAGCGCATCGCCGTTTTCAATGATACCGTTGGTGACGGTGATCACTGTGCCGCCTTTGATGAGAATGGGTCGAGGCGAAGCGAGCGCGTGCGATAGAAATATCCCGGTAAGCAGAATCGTTGAAACAATCGTCTTATTGCACGTAAGCATTACTTGTTTGCTCGACTATTTTTTCATACGAGGTTTTGCAAGTCTGAACAAAGATGTAGCCAGTATAGCAAAGATGATTGCCGCTACTACCATCGAGAGAGGCTCGCCGAGGGGCAAATGCTCCCATATAGCTGCCAGCGGGTAACGCATGGCATCGAGCAGGAAGTTCCCATCGGCTATCGGGATAATGGCCGTTACCGCCAGGATGATCCCGATAACTCCGACGCCGGCCACCAGCCCCGATGAGAACAAAACGCCATTGTCAGTTTCCGATTTTTTCTCGCCGGAGGCCTTATCGCGAAAATGCCTCAGCATCCCGCCGATGAAGATGGGCGTCGTAGTTTCCAGAGGCAGGTAAAGCCCCACCGCCGCCGGTAACGACGGCACCTTGAAAAGCTCGAATATGGCAGCGATAACCGCGCCTATTCCTACCAGAATCCAGGGAATATTCTGATCAATGACGCCTTTGACAACGAAACTCATTAATGTAGCCTGCGGAGCGGGCAATTCCGCTTTGCCCGTTATGGGCGATGGCGCTCCGGCAAATCCATAGGCGTTATACAGCATGATCAGCGTAAATCCGAGCACCGCCGCTGAAGTCAAAACACCCAGAAGCTCCCCTAACTGTTGCCGCCGCGGCGTGGCGCCTATGAGGAAACCGGTTTTCAGATCCTGCGAGGCGTCTCCCGAGGTGCAGGCCGCCATGCAGACCACGGCTCCTATCGTCAGGGCGGCGATTTTTGCCGGCCCCGATGTTAACCCGAAGAGGACGAAGATTATCGATGTCCCCAGGAGAGTGGCGATCGTCATACCGGAAACGGGTGATGATGTCGAACCTACGAGTCCAACTATCCTGGAGGCGACCGTGACGAAAAAAAACGAGAATATGACTACCAGAAAGGCAGCTAAGGCGGCGGTGAGGCCCGACATCTGTTCTAATCCGAAAGCGATTGCGATGCCAAGGATCACGACCATGGCGATTGATATCCACATGACGACCTTGATGGAGAGATCTCGGTCAGTTCTGAGAACAGTGGATTCTCGGGAACCGGCCATGAGTTCTCTGGAGCCGAGTTTGAATGATTCTACGATGGTGGGAATAGAGTGGATTAAGGTGATAATCCCCCCGAAAGCCACTGCACCGGCGCCGATATAGCGGATAAAGTAGTTCCAGATGTCCGCGGGGGCCATATCGCCGATGCTGGTTATACCCCTGCCGGCGAGAGCGCTCACCGCGTTTCCGTCTAGGAATCGAAACATCCCCCAGCCGTCGCCGAAAGCGGCTATTACCGGAATCAAGATTATCCAGGCAATTGCGCCACCTGCCACCATGATTGTCGCTATTCGTCGTTTTAAGATATAGCCGACTCCCAGTAGAGCAGGATTGGTCTCCAGAGAGACGAGCATTTTCTTTACGAATATAATGGGCACCTCAATCGTTCCCGCAAAGGCCGAAAAGCCGTTTCTGAGAAGCTCGATCAACCCACCTATGCCAAGCCCTGCGAAAACATATCCCGCTGATGCGCCGCCGATATCAGCCGACTTTATTACCTCGGCACAGGCAGTGCCCTCGGGGAACGGCAGGACCTTGTGTTCTCTTTCGATAAGATATTTCCTCAGCGGGATCATGAACGTAACGCCCAGAATTCCCCCGATAGCGGCGATTATGGTTATGGTGATGACCTGCTGGCCGTATTCCGGATTCCATCCCAGCATAAACATGGCCGGGATCGTGAAGATAACGCCTGCGGCCAGTGATTCTCCGGCGGAACCTATTGTCTGCGACATGTTCGTTTCGAGCGGCGAACCTTTTCGTGTTTTGAGGACCTTATGCATAAAGGCGAAAATGGCAACCGACATCACCGAAACCGGAATGGAGGCCGATATCGTCAATCCCGAGATCAATCCCACATAGGCGTTGGCCCATGCGAAGACGATTCCCAGGACTGTACCGATTATCACCGACTTCCAGGTGATTTCCGGCAGTCGCTGATCATGCTTGATATAAGGTTCGAAATTTTTTTCTGCCATACGGGCTCCCTGATGGATCTATGGTTATTGCAAATAATTTATCGCTAAACGCAACCGGGGATAAAACGCTGTTGAATCGCTATCGGACGAGCGGAAAAAGATAGAAGCATGCCTGGATTCATCAACGAGCTTGATCATCATAGCGGCCGGACGTGATGAGGCAAGCCATTCGTCCGCAATATGTTCGATAGAAAAATCATGCCATCCAAATGAAGTGGTATTCAGGGTTAAAGTATCGGAGGAAAGTTCACCAAAAGATCCGCCCGGACCATCAGGCCACGGATTACCGCCATCGGAGGCCCAGCTGGCCGTATTCTCATCGAAAAAATGCTCCAGGTTGAAAATAGCGACATTTACGGATGCGGCCGTTATAACGGAATCAACATAAAGGCTTAGCCTGGCAAGCTCAACCTCCATAGGCAAAGTATCCAGAGGAGGATAGTATTGTTGCCAGGGGAAGTGGAAATAGATTAATCCCCTCTTTAATGAATCGGGATGGCCTCCGGCGATAATCAATTGTTCCTCGAATCCATAAACGCCAGCCGAATCAAGAGTCGAAATGTAGGTGTCGCTGCATCCAGCGTAATCCGGATAGGGACTGACTCCATCCTGAAATGTTGTATCCCTTCTCGAGCCCTGTTGCAAGGTTATGATATAATTGACGAGGGTTGCGCCGGCCTGTATCAGCACTGTATCACGGTGGGTAATGTATCCCTCTCTGAAAGCTTCTATATTGTATTCGGTTACAAGATCCACCACCTTCAGATCGTCGAATGCGAATTCGTTGGTGAAGGGGTCTGATCTGACCGTATCGTCGGCAAAGCTATTAAAAACTCGGACATAAGCCCAATCGTCGCCGGCAGGAGGGGTAGGCTCAAGAAATACCTTACCTGAAATACCTCCCGGTGGTTCTTTAAGCGAGTTTGTGCAGGAAATTGCTATCAGGGTCGATGCGAAGGCAAAAAGAAGCGGAAATCTATCCGGAATCACGTTTCAAGTTTACTCCATAAATCATTAGAAGTCAAGATCAAAGCTTCTTAATAATGCCTTGAAAAGGTCGATAATCTGAATAAAAGATCGACTCGAGGTACGATATGGATATCATTCATCAAAAACTGGTGTGGCTAATGGCCGGCGGGGCGGTTCTGTTGCTCCTTTTCAAGCTTGATCTTCGACGCGCCGGTATTGGTGTGGAAGCCCTTAATAAGCTAAAAGCAGGATTTATATTAATTCTTGCCGGGGCTGCAGTAGGCATAATCTACAGGGTCGGTTTCTCGACCGGCTCCTTCTCAGAGTCCGGGATCGTCTTTTATCTTGAAACCCTGCTCGGCTACGTGTTCGGCTGGGCTTTGATAGTCTGGGGAACGATTCAATGGGCGAGAGACTATTTCGATCTTCGCGGAAAGCTATTGACAACAACCAGCGGGAGATGGATAAGGGAAAAAGTATCATCATCGTTGATAGACAGCCAGGGGCCGAACCGGTTACTGAAAGGCGTGACCGAGGATTTGCTGAGTGTGCTGTCCTGCCAGGCTATAAGCATGCATCGGGTACAGGAAGACGGCCGCCTTCATCTTGCCTTCGAGAGGGGTCTAACGGCGGCGTCAGCAAATCTTATCGAAAACCTTAAGGGCGAAGATAATCTGTATTGGGCATCGAAAAAATCCGGTCAGGCTATGATAATCGACGGCAATCATGAGCTAACTACGGGGGCGAAGCTGGAGACTTTGAGTGGCCCGGTGGCATCGGCTATTTGTGTACCAGTTCACTCCGGTGGTGAAACGCTGGCGATATTGACTGCTTATAGAACGCAAGAAAAGGATTTCGACAGCGATGATTTAGGCCTTGTCAGAATCGTTTGCGGTGGTCTCAGCGCTGCATTGAAAAGGGATGTCGCCGAAAAGGATTACCGTCTCGAGACCAGATATAAGGAAATGCTTCTTCTGGCCGCCAAACCTTTCGATAACGGAGAATCGCTGATCTCGGCTTTAGTCAAATCCGCCAAGCTTATTCATAGCTATGTTCCTTTCAGACAGATCAGTCTTTATGTCCACGATAATGGCAAACCACACTCACTCGATTTCAATCTACCCACCGGCGGAGTGGTAACGGTAAAAACCGGGTATTTCCCCGAAAGGGAATATCCGGAATTCCATTTGAGCACCTCCAATGTGAGGGTATACAGGAATATTTCACAGGACGTCTTAATTCATGACAATCAAAAATCGTATCTATTCCCGATCTGCGACGGCAAATATCCTCTCGCTCATCTAAAGATCGAGCTGTCGGCGCCGGCCAATCGGTCATCATATCTTCCTTTGCTGGGGGCGGCTTTAAGGCAAAAGGTCTCCAAGTATCTCGAAAACGAACGGATGGTAAAACTCGAAAATCGGTCGGGGCAATGGCTCGGCGCGCTGCAATATTATCAGGAAAGGGCCATATCATCGAAAGATCTTTCAAAGCCGCTCAGAGAATTAGCCTCGCTGATTGTTGATCTGACGCCGTCGACTTTCTGCCAGATAGTGCTTATCGATCGAAACCGCAAGATCTTCAGGACCGCCGCAATGGCACAGGCCAGGAAACTTAAATGGCCGAAAACGAACGATTCTGGAATCTTTTTGGCCGGTGTCGCATTACATCGAAAAGCGCTTCTCAGTGGTGATACTATCAGGTTCGGTCACGGCGATTCAAAACATGAAATCTCACTTGAAGAAAGCGCCAGAACATTGCCACCCGGCATCAGGCACGGTTTAATAATCCCCTTAATGATGGGGGAGAAAGTGGTTGGTTTGATGACGGTTGGGGAATCACGGCGGGAGGAAAGATCGTCACTGGCTGGTGGGTCGTTAATGTTTATATCATCCGTTGCGGGATTGATCTCCATGGCCCTGACCTTACACAGGGAAAGATGGATAACCAATAACGCCAGAGAGGGGAGCCGAAAATTGACCTTGCGGCAAAACCGTGTTTCACACGCTTCTGTCGGGAGCAATGTGAGTCTTAGTGTTAAGTCCCGGATAAACGGTCCATTGGCCGGCATTATAGCGTCATGTGAGTATCTTAAGAGCTGCCCTCCCGAAGGCACTTCCGAGGTTGATCGTTTTATCGACATAATCCAACGCAACGCTAAGAAAATACATAACATAACTGCGGGAGAAAGCGCCGGAAACAGATAGCAACCTCCCTTCGATAAATATGAAGATCATACGATCGCACAAGACTCTTTTTAAAAAGGTTGTTATTATTGGTTTTGTAATTGCCGCCACCTCGGTTGTTACATTTCTGGCATATGGCATGTCGGTCCTGAAGAGGATTGAGGCTGAATCGAGGAATGAAGCGGGACAATACCTGGCAAGATTAGACAGGCTTGCCTCCGTATATTCAGATGGTGTCATCAACGATGCCACTCTGGTTTTTTTCAACGAGATTAGAAAGGGATCAGCCTTTTCAAAAGCGCTGGCATGCATTGGCGTCAATTTGAGCCAGGGCGGTCTGGATCAAGCGCAGATCTGGTATCAGGGGCAAGGTGGTGAAATATACTCGTATAACCATTATCATGGCCAGGCTCCGATTCCCGAGGAATTTCAAAAATTCAAAGATCGTGGGATTAGTTCAGACGCCATCCTTTATCAAAACGAGCTATACATATTGACTTTTCGCGCCCTCGAACCCCTGAAAGGTAAAGGAAGCAATGCGGGCTACTTGATACTGGCCCTTCCAACAGATCGTATTTATAAAATTCTGGACGGGGATGAGCGAATTATCGGCATTGAACTATATGGATCAGCCGCTGCGGGGAAAGAAATGCCCCGACCGGAATCCGCATTTTCCATACCGCTGATAACCTCCGACAGTACCATAATCGGCCTGGCAAATGTTAAAAAAGCGGCTTTATCTTCCACGTATCGAAATATCTGGGAGTGGGAGATAACGTTATTGGGCTTTCTGCCGCTTTTGTGCATATTCATATTTGGCTATCTGCTCGTCAGGTATTTCGAGTCGTTTTCCAATCATTCCGATGCATTATGCAGGTTGTTGAGAAAAGAAAAACCCGGCGTTGAGATTTTCCGTCGCGACCAACAGATCGTCGAAAAATATATGCCGGAATTGGCGGAGCTATTCAGTCTGGCCGAGGAAAATGTGGCCGAACGGGTGAATCTCAAGAAAAACCTTGAGCAGATCGGCATGACGCTGGAGGTGATTGAGGAGAAGGGATTCGAGGGAAGGTCTCTAAATGAAATATTAGAAATGATTCTACAGGGCATGCCAGGCTGCGGAGGGGCTGTGTTCGCGCCCGAACCGTCAGGTGACGCGTCTATTTTGCTTGGTAAATATAATGTGAACGAGGAATTGATTCATACGCTAACGAATAACCCGAAAGGCCTGGGATTCCTCAAAGCGGCTCAGAAACAGACTTCCGGGATGAGTCTCGAGGGTTGGCTGGGGCAATCTGCCGACAGGGACCTGGCCGATATTTCATCGATCTATAAAAGTGTGTATGCTTACCCCCTTAGATTTAGAGCGCAAGATATCGCCACATTAGTTTTAGTATCTGTCGAGGAGGAATCCGGCGATCGATTCCTTAATAGCCTCAGCGATCTAACCATCGAACTGCTGGCAATCCTTGCTTATGGTGCCTCGCTGGAGCAGGAAAAACGCTCCAGATCGAAAGGAAGCAGAATTCTGCAGGAAACATCGAGAGCGATATCATCCACTCTCGATCTGCCCTCGGTCCTGACAATTGTTGCCCACCGATTGACCGATTACGCGGGGGCCACTTACTGTATGATATTATTGAATATAGACAATAGTGGGGATGCAGAGGTGGCCTCTTTTTACAGCAAAAGGCGAGAAGGGGTTTACGCACCGGATGTTTCCAGGATCAATTTGGTGGAATTTCCTCAGCTGGCCGAGGTCATTCGGGCCAAACGAGCCACGATTTTAGGGGCCCAGGACATTTCTGGACTCTCCCCCGAAGAGAAAGCGTTCTTCTGCACCGACTCAGTCAAAAGTCTTACGATACTCCCCATCTCCCATTCGGCAAAATTCATAGGCTC